>JABDJW010000448.1 GCA_013002375.1 Acidimicrobiales bacterium
AAGTTACGATATATCGGTTGGCTATCTGCGCCACATTGTCTATACTGTTGCCCAATTATGATAAATTTGTGGTTTTTATTAGGGACACTGTTTTTAGGATTAGGCTCAATCGGCATTTTCGTGCCGCTGCTGCCGACCACACCGCTGGTCATCCTGGCCGCGGCCTGTTTTGCCCGGTCATCGCCCCGCATGGATCAACGATTGCTCGACAATCGCGTCTTCGGTCCCCTCATTGTGGACTGGAACGAACATCGGGCTATCCCGATGCGGGCCAAGGTCCTCGCCGTCACCATGATCACCGTGTTCGGGGGTTTGGCGATCGTTCTGGTCGACCCCGCCTGGGCCAAGCTTGCCCTCGGCGCGCTGTTCCTCAGCGTGATCGCCTGGCTCCTGACCCGGCCGTCGCCACCAATGGCGTAAGCCGCGCCGAGCGAGCGGGCAACCGCCTCAGCGGCACAACTCCACGGCCGATGGGCTGGGCAATGCCGCCAGGGCATTGCGATCCCGCTGGGTCTCGGCCAGCAGTAGTGCGGCCGCGGCCGCGGCAACGTTGGGGCGAACCGTGAAGCCGGCGTGGCCGTCGACGCTCGCCTCGGACAAGCCGGTGAGCTCGATGGTCCGGAAACCCTCGGACCCGATCTGCGACGCCATCGAGAACAGGTTGGCCAGCGACGTCGGGTCGAGCGCCTGGTCGACCGTCAGATCATCGAACACGTCGGTGATGACCTGCAACCGGTCGACCCGGCCGTAGTCGGCGGCCAGAATCTGGGCATACCAAACAGGAGCAAAGCCGGCCTGTCGGGCCAGCCGGGCAATGGCACCCTCGGGTTCCGACCACCCGTCGCCCGAGGTGTCCCTGCTCACGAGTTGCCGCGAACGCGCCAGCGCGACGGCCTCGGCCCCATCCAGATCCTGGCAGCCCCGAGTAACGGCGAAGCCGGTCGAATCGTCGCGCACATCGGTTTCGAACCCCATGGCGATACCGCCCGACAAGTCGATCATGCGGGCGAGCCCCGGCGAGTCGATCTCGATGTAGTGGTCGATCTGCACGTCGAACACCGAGCGAACCGCCCGCACCAGGCCCGACCGGTCGGCGCCGAAGTCGCCGAGCAACCTGCCGCCGCCGTCGGTCGACACGATGAGATCAGGGCTGAGGGGCAGCACGGTCACCAGCTCGCGTGCCGGGTTGATCCGCGCCAACCCGATCGTGTCCATCGTCCCCTCATGGGTGCCGACCACCAGCAACGTGCGCCGGCTGTTGGCGGGCTGTTCCTGCACGCCGAGTTCGATCACCGGCAGATCCGCCGCCTCACCCGTCGCCGATGATTCGGTGCCCGGCCCAGGGGTGCCGGCATCGTCGCCCGCCGGCGGGTTGGCCGGGGCCGCCACCGGCGCTTCCCCCAACCCCTCGATCGGTACCCGCTCGAGCTCGTCGGTCTGGAACATCAGATAGCCGAGGAACGCGCCGAACCCCAGCACCGGGATGACCAGCGCGGCCAGTATCGTCGTTCGCTTCCGTCGATCCTTCGCCGCTGTCATGCCGTCCCGCTTGCCCGCTGCCGTTTGCCTTCCTCGCCCATCCTGCCCCAACGAAGCGACAGGCGCATCTCGAATTGATCCGGGTTCGTTCGGGAGAGCGGCGCGGCCCGTCAGGAGTCCCGGTTCTCGACCCGACCGTCGGCGTGGAGCGCGAACCGACCCTTGTCGGGACCGTGGTTCGGTGCCGCATCGGGCCACGGCCAGCCGCCGAACTGAGTGGCCTGATAGTCGGTGAACGCCTGCTGGACTTCGTCGCGGGTGTTCATCACGAACGGTCCGTACCGGGCGACCGGTTCGCCGATGGGGCGACCCTGCAGCATCATCACGCCGACCGGGCCGTCGCCGGCCACGATCGTCAGGTCGACCGACGCATCGACCAGCGCTCCGGTGCCGGCCGGCACCAGCTCGCCGTCGATGGTGACCGACGAACCCTCGAACACGTACAGCACCCGCTGGGTGTCCGATCCACCCCCCGGCAGGGAAGAGTCAGCCCCCGGCAGGGAAGAGTCAGCCGCCGGCAACGAGAGCTCGGCCCGAGCCTCGAAATCGAGGTGCCAGACCGCGACATCGGCTTCGGCCTTCGCCGCCCAGGAATCGGGTGGGGGAGGGGTGGCGGACGCATCGCCGAAGCGCCCCGCGATGACGGTGATCTCGCACCGGCGCCCGTCGGCATCCTTCTCGATCACCGTCGGCGTGCTCTCGGCCCACAACATCGTGAAGTAGGGCTCGACCATCTTGTCCGCGGCCGGCAGGTTCAACCAGATCTGGAAGAGCTCGGCCGGGTTCGGCGCGTCCTGGCGAAGGAGCGGGAACATCTCGGCGTGTTGCACGCCGCGGCCGGCCGTCATCCATTGGGTGTCACCCCGCCCGAACCGTGCGGTCGCGCCCATCGAATCGGCGTGGTCGATCAAACCGGAGCGGACGTAGGTGATCGTCTCGAAGCCCCGGTGGGGGTGCTGCGGGAACCCGGGCACGACGTCGCCGTGGTACATGCTCCAACCGTCGGTGGCGCTGAAGTCCGAACCGATCTGGCGGCCGGCGAGTGAAGCCGCCGGCCCGAGATCGGGCCGGCCCGGCGGGTAGTCGTCATGGTGGTGGGCGACGAACAGGAAGGGATCGATCGTCGGCCACTGCGCCCCGAGGGGGAAGGTCTGTTGCACCGCGCTGGTCATGGATGAGTCAACGACACAGCCCGAGCCGATATTCCGCGCCAGCAGACAAGCCGGGCCGGGAGTTCTATCGTGGCCGCATGAGCCGTTCCTTCCGCAGCACCGGATCCATGCTCAGCGCCTTTTCGGCCAACTCGGTTGCGTCCGCCCAGTCGATCCTGTCCATCGGGTCCGTCGGAAGTATCTTGTCGGCCGGGTCGGCGGGGTCGATGCTCTCGGTGTACTCGGCGGGCAGCATCTTGTCGGTCGGTTCGGCGGGCAGCATCTTGTCGATCAGCTCGGCGGGCAGCATCCTGTCGATCCGCAGCCGCGGCAAGATCCTCCATGTCGACAACCAGCCGATCGGCCCTCGCGAACCCAAGACCCGCCGACGGCTGGGCCTGGCCACCGCGGTCGCGGCCGTCGTGGCCACGACCGCCGTCGTCGCACCAAAGGCCTGGCGGGTCTATTCGCTCAGCCGATGACACCTAGATGCGGTCGACGCCGGTGTCGGTGGCCCGCAGGGTTCGGCCCGGGCGGGCGCCGGTGAGTTCGCCGTCGACCATCGTGACCTGGCCGGCCTTGATGGTCTGCAGGTAGCCGTCCACGTCTTGGAGCAACCGCTTGCCGCCGGCCGGAAGGTCGTGGACCATCCGGGGCCCGTGCAGGGTGAGGTTCTCGTGATCGATCACGTTGACGTCGGCCAGCATGCCGGGTTCGAGGCTGCCCCGATCGGGCATCGAGTAGGTGCGGGCCGGCCCCTGGGTGTACTTGTGCACCACGAGCTCAATGGGCAGTTTCTCGCCCCGGGTGCGGTCGCGGGTCCAGTGGGTGAGCATGTACGTGGGGAAGCTGGCATCGCAGATCAGGCCGCAGTGGGCACCCCCGTCGCCGAGCCCTACCACCGTGTTGGGGTGGGCCAACAGCTCACGGATCGCTTCGTGGTCGTGGTGCACGTAGTTGCCCAACGGCGAGAACATGAAGGCCTTGCCGTCGTCCTTCAGCAGCCAATCGAGCACGACCTCCTGCGGCCGGCGGCCTTCCCGATCGGCGATGGCCTGAGCGCTGGTTTCGGGCAGCGGTTCGTAGTCCGGCTCGGCACCGAGCTCGTACATCTGGTGCCACGCGGTGGCCAGCGCGATGGTGGCCTTCTGGGTGGTGTGCGGTTCCTCGTCCAGGAGTTGGGCCCGGAACTCGGGGTCGCGCAGCTTGGCCACCTTGGCCGCGAGGGGCAGCTCCCAGAGCGGCCGATACGACGGGTGGGCCATGAACGGGTGGAACGAGCTGCGCAGTCCGAACAACAAGCCGGTCGGGCGCACCGCGACCTGCGGGGTGATGGTTGCGCCGCCCTCGGCGTGGGCCGCTGCGGTGGCCAGCGCGTTCCGGTAGGCATCGGGCTCGAACGGTGACTGGGCCAGCGAGTAGGTGACCGGCACGCCCTTGGCCGACAGGTC
This sequence comes from Acidimicrobiales bacterium, assembly GCA_013002375.1. Lineage (GTDB taxonomy): Bacteria > Actinomycetota > Acidimicrobiia > Acidimicrobiales > SHLQ01 > JABDJW01. Next base: position 4,142 of record JABDJW010000448.1, read on the forward strand.
GTGCAGCCAGGCCAGTTCTCCGGGGTCATGGGCGCCGTCGTCGGAGACGTACTGGAACAGGCCGCGCCCGACCCCGGCCAACGCGTCGGCAATGACGGCGAGCTCGTCGTCGGGGGCGAAGGTTCCGGGGATGTAGCCGTGCCGGCTGCGGTGCAGAATCGTGCGTGACGTGGAGAAGCCGAAGCCGCCGTCGCGCACGCCCTGGGCGACGAGCTCGGCCATCTGCTGGTACTCGGCGGCGGTGAGCTCGTTGTCGTGGGCTCGCTCGCCCAGCACGTAGGCCCGCACCGCGCAGTGGGGGACCTGGGTGCCGACATCCATGGTGCGGTGCATCGACGACAGCGCGGTGAGGTATTCACCGAACGATTCCCAGTCCCAGCTCATGCCTTCGTGCAGCGCGGTGCCGGGGATGTCCTCGACGCTCTCCATGAGCTCGATCAGGAAATCCTTGCCGTCCGGTCGCACCGGTGCGAAGCCCACGCCACAGTTGCCCATGATCACGGTGGTGACGCCGTGGTCGACCGACGGCTGCATGTCGGGATCCCACGTGGCCTGGCCGTCGTAGTGGGTGTGGACGTCGACCCATCCGGGCGCCACGATGGCACCGTCGGCATCGATCTCCTGCTTGCCCCTGGTGCCGACCGCTCCGACCTCGACGATCTGGGTGCCGTCGATCGCCACGTCCGCGGTTCGAGGCGGCGCACCGGTTCCGTCGACCACCGTGCCCCCGCGTATCACCAGATCATGCATGGTCGTCATTGTGGCACGCTGGAGCGGTGGCCGAACAAGAGCAACCGCGCGAGGAGGTCTTGTTCGGTGGTGTGGCCAACGCCGGAGCCGTCGTGCGGGTCGGCGAGCATGTGCTGCGGCCATCGAACCCCCACTCGAGAGCAATTCACGCCTATCTACGAGCGCTTCGCGACGCGGGCTTCGAGGGGGCCTGCTGCCCGGTCGGCATCGACCCGGACGGGCGTGAACGCCTCGAGTACGTGCCCGGCGACGTGCCGGTCAGCCCCTACCCCGAATGGGCCCGTTCGGACGCCGCCCTGGTGTCGGTGGCGCGGCTGCTGCGCAGGATGCACGATGCGGTGCCGGCGTTCGATCCTTCCGGGCGGGCGTGGAGTACCGAGCTGGCCGATCCCACGCCGACCGCCGGAACCAGTGGCACCGTGATGAGCCACAGCGATGTCTGCCTCGAGAATGTGGTGTTTCGCAACGGCGAGGCGGTGGCCATCCTCGACTTCGACTTCGTGGCCCCCGGTCGGCGAACCTACGATGTCGCCGCGTTGGCCCGCATGTGTGTTCCGATCGACGACGATGTGAACATGGCTCGGCAAGGGTGGCTCGCCGTCGACCGTCCGGCCCGATTGCGGATGGTGGCCGATACCTACGGCCTCGACGCCGACGGGCGGGCCGAGGTGCTCGAGTGCCTGACCGCCACGTTCGCCAAAGGCGGCGAGTTCGTCCGCCGGCGGGCCGAAGCGGGCGAGCCGGGATTCGTGCAAATGTGGGCCGACATGGGGGGTCAGGAACGATTCGATCGGCGCCGGCGGTGGTGGGCTGATGCTCGCCCGACGTTCGAGAAAGCGATGGCATAGCGATGGCCGTGGTGGCGCTGACCGTGACCGTCGACGAGCGCCAGACTCAGCCCAGCACGTCGTCGAGGGCCGCGAGCAGCTTCTCGATGTCGGCCGGCGAGGTGTAGTGCACCCAGCTGACGCGGACGACGCCGCGCGCGGGGTCGATGTCGAGGCCCTGTAACACTCGATCGGCGTAGAAGGTGCCGTGGCTGGTCATGATGCCGAGGTCGACCAGCTGTTGCGCGACGCTCTCCGGTTCCTGTTCGACCGGTGAGAACGCCACCGTCGGGCACCGATGGCCAGTCGGCTGGTCGGTCGAGGCCGGCCCGAGGAGTCGCACGCTGGGGGACTGTGCCAGGAACTCGAGCACCGGTTCGAGCAGCACGGTCTCGTGATCCTGCCACCGGGTGGCCATCGTCCGGCAGGCGGTCGCGAGGTCGCCGGTGCCGCCGTGCTCGGCAAAGCTGGTCTCGATGTAGTCGAGCACCGCGCCGGCGCTCGCGATCTGGGCGTGGTCGGGCCCGGCCGGCGTCAGCCGCTTGTCGGGGTACTCGGCGTTGAAGTAGTGGCCCTGATTGGGGAGCTCGTCGAGTACGCCGTTCTGGGCGACCATCAGGCCCTGGTGGACCGAATACACCTTGTACAGGCTGAACAGGTAGAGGTCGGCGCCCAGGGCGCCGATGTCGGGAAGGCCGTGGGGCGCGAACGACACGCCGTCACATATCACCCGAGCGCCGGCCGCATGGGCCGCCTCGGTGATCGCGGCGACGTCGTTCTCCTGGCCGACGATGTTCGAACAGTGGGGAAAGCAGACCAGTCGGGTCCGATCGGTCAGTAGGTCGTCGAGCGCCGCGGGATCGAGCAGGCCGGTGGACGGATCGATGCGCCATTCCTTCACCGTGGCACCGACCCGTTCAGCCATCCGTCGCACCGCGCCGGTGTTGGCTTCATGGTCCTGGTTGGTGACCACGACCTCGGCGGCGGGGCCGAGCTTCTGGCCGAAGGCATCCGCGATCACGTAGGTGTTCTGCGAGGTCGACGGCCCGAAGCTCACCTCGGCGGTGGCAACGCCCAGCGCTTCGGCCCATCGCCGCTGCGAGGCATCCATGAGCTCCCCGGCGGTCGCCGACTCGGCGTAGGCGGCATAGGGCTGCACCTTGGTCTCGGTGTAATAGCGGGTGAGCGCATCGACGGTCTGCCGGCACGGGAACGAGCCACCGGCGTTTTCGAAGAAGGCCGGGGCGGCGTTGTCGAAGGCCGGGAAGTGGGTACGGACCAGATCGAGATCGAGGGCAGTCGTCATCCGAGCATCCTGCCAGTTGTCGGGGATACCGGCCTGCCTTCATCCGAAATGGCTGTCAACTGAGGTCCAAAGCCTCTCCCGTTGGGCGCGCGGGGGGCGGACGCTGATCCGATGCGACGTCTTCGGAGTATTCTGAGCATCTTGTTGGTCAGTGGTGTGGTGGCCACCGCCTGTGGCGGCGGCGGCGACGACAGTTCTGTTGCGAACTCGACAACGGCAGCGCCCACCACTGTGGTAGCGCCGGACCCGAGCGAGTCCGAACCGGTCATCGTCGAGGACCTGACGTGGACCACGCCGACCGTGGCCCCCGCCGATGTCGGAACGGTCGTGCAAGCGACCACCGGTGAGGCGTACCCGATGACGATTGCCTACCCCGCCGCCGAGCCGCCGGTCGAAGGTTGGCCCATCGTCGTTCACTTCCATGGCGCCGAGCTGGGTACGTCCCTGTACGAGCTCGATCAGCACCTCGGTGACCGAGCTGTCGTGGTGGCTCCGCGATGGGCGCCGACGGCGTGGTCGTCGCAGAATCTCGATGCGCTGACGGCGGCCGAGTACGCCGATGGGTATTGGTTCGATGTCGCCGCGTGTGGTCTTGCGGCCGCGCAGGATGCGGCGGTTGAGCGCGGCGGCGATGCGACCCGAATGACAATTGTCGGCTTCTCGGGTGGCGTTCACCCGGCGGCGAGAACAGCCCTCGGCGAGGCGCGCAACGATCTCTGCCCTGACCGGGAGCCCGCCGCCCGACCGCAAGCGATGATCGTCGGCGATAGTCAGTTCCTTTTCCAGGGTGACAACTGGGACGAGACGTTCGCCGATTCGGCGTCACTCGCACCCGACACGGTGGACCGAATGCTCAATCCGAGCCGCTGGTCACCGCGGCCGGTTGGGTTCGTGGTGTATCTGTGGACAACGGACGCAACCTACTGGACTCGGGCAATAGCCAATCCGCCCGCGGCTGACTCGTGGATAACGAACCGACTGCCCGATGGCGCGGCGTTGCTCGAAGATCTCGCCGCCGTCGGCGCGTTCGACGATGAGAAGATCATGTTCGGCGACAACGCTTTGCTGCTGCAGATGAGGCTCGAGTCGGCTGGCGTGCCCGTACTCCACGAGTTCTTCCCGACCAACCACACCTATGCCCCCGGCGTGTACGAACGGATTTCTGAGATCGTCTTCGACGGAGAGTTCTCCTGATTCACTGTCGGGTGCTCCTCAGCTGCTCAGCGCGATGGGCCGGCTGTCGATGTGCTCGCAGCTCGGTGAGATGAAGTCGGCGCCCGCTCCGCCGGCACACATGTCAGAGTCACCGGCGCCGCCGGCGAGGACGTCGTCGCCGTCGCCGCCGTGCACGTCGTCGCGCCCGGGGCCACCCCAGATCCAGTCGTGGGCGTCGCCACCCCGGAGGTCGTCGTCGCCTTCGCTGCCCCTGATT
>JABDJW010000057.1 GCA_013002375.1 Acidimicrobiales bacterium
ACTGGGACGACGAGCGGGCCGCCGCCCTTCTCCGGACCACCGCCGCCGCGTTGCCCGCCGAGGGCCGGATCGTCGTGGTCGAGACGGTGGCCAGCAACCAACCCCGCGACGAGTTCGCGGCCACGTCCGATCTGATGATGCTGGCGCTGGCCTCGGGCCGCGAGCGCACCATGGAGCACTACGAAGACCTGTTCGCCGCCGCCGGTCTGGTGATCACCCGATCGCGGCTGCTGCCCACCGGCGCGACCGCGTTCGAGCTGGTGCCGAGCTAGTACGGCGAGGTGCCGCCGTCGACCGGGAATTGGGTGCCGGTGATGTTGCGGCCCGCTTCGGAGGCCAGGAGCACCGCGACGGCGGCGACTTCTTCGACCTTGTTGGGTCGTTTGATGGCGGAGTCGGCGGTGAACATTTCGATCATCGCTTCGTAGCTTTCGAGGCCCATGGCGACGGCCGAATCGGGGCCGGTGTCGCGCACGATGTCGGTCTCGATCAAGCCGGGCAGGATCGAGTTGACGGTGATGCCGAGCGTTCCCACTTCGTGGGCCGCTGACTTCACCAGGCCGTTCACGCCGTGCTTGGTGGCCGAGTAGCCGGGGATGCCGGGCTTACCCAGCTTGCCCTCGACCGATGAGGTCACCAGGATCCGGCCGGTCTCACGAGGGATCATGTGCTGGAGCGCCTTGCGCATGCCCCAGAACACCTGGTTCAGGTTCCAGTCGACCTCGAGCTTCCATTCCTCGTCGCTCATCTGAGCGACCGGAGCCGTCATCTGCACGCCGCCGGAATTCAGGCAGCAGATGTCGAGCTGGCCGTACTTCTCGACGGTGAAATCGATCAGCCCCTCGACGGCATCCTGCTTCGACGCGTCGCCGGCATAGAACGCGGCGTTGTCGCCGGCGTTCATCTCCTCCAGGCACGTCGCGCCCTTCTCCTCGTTGCGACCATTGACCACGACCTTGGCCCCTTCGGCCAAGAAGGCATCGGCCATTGCCCGACCGATGCTGCGGGTGCCGCCGGTGATGCAGGCGACCTTTCCATCAAGCTTTCCCATGTTCGTTCTCTTTCCCTGTTCGTTCGGTGCGGTGTAGGTCGGTGCGACTAGTACGGCGAGGTTCCGCCGTCGATCGAGATCATCGAGCCGGTGATGCCGGCCCCGGCCTCGCTGGCCAGCAGGACACAGACGGCGGCGACATCTTCGACCGCGTTGAGGCGTTTGACCGCGGACTCCTCGGCGAACATGTCGAGCAGTTCCTGGTAGCTGATGCCCATCGACTCGGCGGCACCCGGGCCCTCGGCCATCATGATGTCGGTCTCGATCGCGCCGGGGCACACCGAATTTACGGTGATGCCGAGCGTGCCGACCTCCTGCGCCGCGGACTTGGTCAGGCCGTTGATGGCGTGTTTGGCCGCCACATAGATCGACAGGCCGGGCTTGCCCATCTTGCCCTCGACCGACGACATCGTGATGATGCGGCCGCTCTGCTTCGGGATCATGTGGCCGAGGGCGGCCCGCATGGTCCAGAAGGTGTGCCAGAAGTTCCACACCAGGGAATCCTGCATGGCTTCGTCGGTGAGTTCGGCCACCGGCGCGTGGTTGCTCGCCCCACCGGCGTTGGCGAACAGGATGTCGATGGAGCCGAAGTGATCGACCGTGCCGTTCACGACCGCCTCGCAATCCTCCCGCTGCTTCACGTCGCCGGCGATGTAGTGCAGGTTGTCGCCGGCTCCGATCTCGGCCAGCGTCGCCTCGCCCTTCTCGGGACTGCGGCCGTTGATCACGACCTGCGCGCCTTCTCGCAAGAACGCCTCGGCGGTCGCCCGGCCGATGCCGCGCGTGCCGCCCGTGATGCAGGCGACCTTTCCGTCGAGTTCACCCATGTATCCCCCTCTATCAGTTTTGCTGAATGGTTTGGCTGAATGGTTTGGCTGGACTTCGTTTGGTTGAGCGCCAAATACTAACCGGGCGATCAATTTCCGCAAGAATCCAGGTATGGACACTCCTACCCTCTCCGATCGGTCCGCCATCATCGATCTGACCGCCCGTTACTGCTGGGCGCTCGATCAGAAGAACTGGGCCGACCTCGACCACGTCTTCACCCCCGACGCCACCGCCGACCTCGGCCGCGGCGGCCAGAAGAGCCGGGACGAAATCGTCGCTCGAATCCGCAGTTCGCTCGACCCCCTCGACGACAGCCAGCACATGGTCAGCACCCATGCGATCACCATCGACGGCGACACCGCGACGAGCCGGTGTTACCTCCACGCCCAACACGTGCTGCACGGCACCCCGGGCGGCGAGCTCTTCGTCGCGGCCGGCCGTTATGAGGACGATCTGATTCGCACCGCCGACGGCTGGAGAATCAAACACCGGGCCCTCACCATCATGTGGACCGACGGCAATCGGGCGGTGATGGAGTCGGGTAAAGAAGGCTGACCGAGCCGTCGGTAAGACAGAGCCCTAGCCGTCGGCACGACAGCCGGCCTGCCGTCCGGTACCGTCGGGCGCTGGGCGGCTTGGCCAAAGCCAGGACCAAAGGGGAATGGGCACGTGATGCAACAGCTGGTACGACGACGCACGGCAATCGTGGCGATGGTGGTGGCGCTGGTGGCGTCATCATGTGTCATCGGGCCGATCACGGGGCCCGGCCCGGGCGGGGTCCCGCCCGGCTTCGATCTGAGCCTGATCGACTACGAGCGATCCGAAGTGTTCCTAGGCGAGGCCGCCCGCAGCTACGGATCGGCCGACCCATTGAGCGCCGACGGAAAGTGGACCGTCATCCCCGATGCCCAATATCAGCTCTTTCTCACCCGGTTGGTCGTCAATCGACCCGTCGATCCCGCCGATTTCAACGGCACGGTCATCGTCGAGTGGATGAATGTCACCGCGGGCGCCGATCTGCCCAACGACTGGACGATGGCCCACAATGAGTACACCCGGAACGGCTACGTCTGGGTCGGCGTATCGGCCCAAGCGGTCGGCGTCAACGCGGCCAAGGTCCAGAACCCGGCGCGCTACGGCAACCTCAACCACCCGGGCGACAGCTACTCCTACGACATCTTCACCGAAGCGGGGCGCGCCATCGCCTCCGATCCGCTCGTGCTGGGCGGGCTCACTCCGGAGCGCCTGATCGCGACCGGTGAATCGCAATCGGCCAGCCGTTTGGTCACCTACATCAACGCCCGTCACCTCGACGAAGGCGTGTTCGACGGCTACCTGGTGCACAGCCGCGGCAGCGGCGGATCATCGCTACGCCAGGCTCCCCTCGGCTCGATCGTGCCGCCCCGGCCCGGCTTCATCCGCGACGATCTCGACGTGCCGGTCATGGTGGTGCAAGCCGAGGACGACGTGATCCGCTCGAACAGCGCTCGCCAACCGGACACCGCGCTCTTCCGCCTCTGGGAGATGACCGGCACCGCCCACGCCGATTCCTACACGCTCAACGGACCGCGCGACGTCGGCGACGGCGCCACCGACATCGCCATGTTCAACTACATGCGCAACCCACAGAGCCTCGGCTGCGACAAGCCGATCAACGCCGGCCCCCACTACCTGATTCTGCAGGCGGCGTTCGCCGGACTCGACAACTGGCTCCGCACCGGCGTCGCGCCCCCGAACGCGCCTCGCATCGCGCTCAACCCGTCCGACCCGAGCCAGCTCCAGCGCGATGCCCTCGGCATTGCCCTGGGCGGCATTCGTTCACCGCACGTCGACGTGCCGGTGGCGACCCTCGACGGGCTGAACGACGGACTCGGTTTCTGTCGCCTGTTCGGCAGCACCACGCCGCTCACCGACACCCAACTCGACGCGCTCTACGCCGATCACGACGACTTCGTGGCCCAGTGGACTGCATCGGTCAACGCCGCGGTCGCGGCCGGGTTCTTCAACCAATCCGACGCCGCCAACGTCATCGCCGCCGCGGCGTTGTCGGACATCGGGAACTGACACCCGACCACGAGCGATGAGCAGAAGGTCGCGCGTAGGGCCGCGCAGCAGACTCACCCCATCATGGTGGCTGCTGCCCTGGCTCGTCGGGTTCGCCCTCGCGACGATCGTCACCGCCGCTGCCGCTTCCGGCGCAGCAGCCCAGGACGGCCCGTCCCCGGCCCAGGAACTCGCCGACCGGTACGCGCCGGTGCTGATGGTCAAAGCCCAGACCGACGAATGCGATGCAGAGGGTGAGCGGTTCGCTCCGATGTCGGTCGACGCTCTTCTCGACAATACCGACGTGCTGTTGCGCCAGGTGGGCAGTGGCAATCCAGTCGTGCAGCGCGGTCCCGGAGCTCGCGACATCCACGGCCTCGGGGGCGGGTTCTACCTCGACTACCCCGGCGACGCGCTCGAGCCCGGCTGCGTCTATGAAGGCGACTACCGCCGATACAGCGGCGGCCGATCCGTGGTGTACGCCCACATCGTGGCCGACCCCGACGCGGGCCGGCTGGCTCTGCAGTACTGGTTCTTCTGGTACTACAACGACTGGAACAACAAACATGAGGGTGATTGGGAGGGCATCCAGATCTTCTTCGATGTCGGTTCGGTCGAGGAAGCGCTGACCACGACACCGGTCGGCGTCGGCTACTCCCAACACGAGGGCGGCGAGTGGGCCGACTGGAACGACGACAAACTCGAGCTCGAGGGCACGCACCCCACGGTGTACTCATCGGTCGGATCGCACGCGAGTTACTTCGGATCGGCGCTGTACCTGGGCCGCAGTGGGAGCGAAGGATTCGGGTGCGACAGTACCGACGGCCCTTCCAACGTCATCGAACCAGCGGTCGTCGTACTGCCTGACGCGGCAACGGATGCCGACGACCGCTACGCCTGGCTGGGCTTCGAAGGCCGCTGGGGCGAGCGCCAGACCGGGCCGTTCAATGGTCCGACCGGTCCGAGCACCAAGACCCGCTGGCTCGACCCGTTCGAGTGGCGCGACGAGTTGCGCGACAGCAGCGTCGTGGTGCCGGGCGGCGACCAAGGGGCCGCCGAAGTCATCGGCGCGTTCTGTGGTGTCGTCGAGTGGGGCTCGGCCCAGATGATCACCATGAAGCAGAACCCACTCCAGCTCGCCGGGGGCCTCGCAGTCGCACTCGCATTGGTGGCGTTCGCCTTGCGTCGATCCGACTGGTCGCCGGTCGAGCCCCTGCCCATCGTCCGACGACGGCGGGCGGGCCAGATCATCAAGGCGGCGGGACGGCTCTACCGCTCACGACCGGCGACGTTCCTGACGATGGGGTTGACCTACATTCCGGTTGCGCTCGCCACCGGGTTGGTGGTGGCGATACTCCAGCGAATGCCGGTCATCGGCGCGCTCTTGGCCAGCGATGGCGACGTCGGCGCGGTCGGAAGTTTTGTGACCTTCGGCGCCGGCGGGCTCGGCCATGCACTCGCGCTCACCATCATCACCGCTGCCGTGGCCCGCTACTTGCGCGCCCTTGATTCCGATGACCCGCTCGGCGCCCGCGCCGCCGTGTCCGAGACGCTCCACGATCTCGGCGGGCTGGCGTCAGCTGCGGTCCGAGCCACGATCATCGTCGCCCTGTTGCTGGTCAGCGTGGTCGGTATCCCCTGGGGTGTGAGGCAGCTGATCCGCTATCAGTTCATCGCGTCGACCGCAACGCTCGAGGACCGCCGCGGTCAGGCCGCACTCGATCGAAGCGCAGAGCTGGTCGAAGGCCGCTGGCTCCACACCGCCGGCGTGATGGCGCTGGCCAATGCCCTGGTGGCCGGGCTCGCCATCTTGGTCGGCATGGCGCTGCTGTTGATCCTGGCCGATGTACCGCTCTGGCTGTTCTCGATCATCGTCACCGCATCGTCGGCGTTGGTGGTGCCCGTCACCGCCATCGTGTCGGTTCTGCTCTACGGCGACGCGGTGGCCGAAGCCAACGACGCGGCGCCAGCGGAGAAGCTCGTCACCGCGTAGCGAGCTGCGGACGACGATCGGCAGCCCGGATCACGCGTGCGGGTCGTCGGCGGCCAGGCGCTCGAAGTAGGTCCGCAGGGTCGTGGTGCCGAGCGGCGGGCCCACGCCGTCGATTTCGCCGGCGACGACGATGAACTCGGCCAGGTCGCCGAACTGGTTCGACAGCAGGCGAACGCCCTTGACCAGACCGCCGGCCGCCCACAACGGGATGACATGGATCTTCGGCTTCTTGCCGAGCACGTCGAAGGCCAGCTCGGCCGCTTCGCGCTGCGTCATCACTTCCGGGCCACCGACTTCGACCTCGAGGTCATCACCCTCGGCCACGTCCACGCAGATGTGACCGAGATCCCGACCGTGGATCGGGCTCATCCGATTGGAGCCGTCGCCCACCAGCAAGGATCGGCCCTTCTTGGCCATCGTCAGCAGCGCGCCCATGTCGGAGAAGTAGCCGCACGGTCGAACGATCCGGTAGTCGAGGCCGGACGCCTCGAGCTCGGCGACGACCCGCTCGTGCTGGACGGTGATGGCGAGCTCGGCGATCTCCGGCTTCTCGGCACCCTGCATCGAGACGTAGACGAACTGCTCGACGTCAGCCGCGACCGCCATCTCGATCAGGCGACGGTTGAGCTCGTAGTCGACCTGCTCGAATGTCAGGCCGTCCCGCTGGCGGGAGATACCGATACTCGAGAACACGATGTCGATGTCTTCCATCAACCCGTCGAGCGTGCTGGGGTCGGTCAGCTCGCCGACGAAAACGTCATCGACGGCCGCTTCGTCGATGGCCGGCGCGGTGAAGGGGCCGGGCTCACGCAACCGGTCGGCGTCGCGGGTCAGGGCTCGCACCCAGTACCCCCGCTGCTTGAACGCCTCCACCACGAACTTGCCCAGGTAGCCGGTTGCGCCGGCCACCAGGACTCGTTTTGCCGGATCGGTCATCGGCACCTCTCCCCGCTCCGGCCCCTAGGGCGAGTTGATCTTGCCCTCGAGGGCAACCTTCAGACCATCGATGGCCTGCCGGTGTTGGGTGTCGTCGTGCGAAAGACCATCGGTCAACCCGACCGTGAAGGCCTGAATGAAGCTCAGGATCGCGTCGCGATCGGACTTCGCGACCTCACCGGTCTGCACGCCGACATCGACGATGTTGTCGAAGAAACCGTCTCGCCGCGGATCGGTCGATTGCATGTGGTCGGACAGATCAGCGACCCGCCGTGAGTCGATGCGGGAGGCGCCGAGGAACTGCGCGAGGGTCGGATCCTCCCTGTTCAGCTGATGGGCCGCTTCGAGCACGGCTTCGATCTTGCCGATGAAGGTGTCGGCCGAACGCTCGGCCGCCGTGAACCGCTGGTACACCCGCCGCTGCACCTCGTCGAGGACCGCTTGGTAGATCTCGAGCTTGCTGTCGAAGTAATGGTAGATCGCACCGGTCGTGATGCCGGCTTCGCTCGCCACCGTGCGGTTGGTCGTGGCCTCATAACCCAGCTCGGCGAAGCAAGCCCGCGCCACGTCGATGATGCGGCCGCGGGTCTCGGCCGAACTCGATGCGGGAGGGCGCCCGAGGCGCGGTTTGCTGCTCACCGCGCCGAGGGTAGCGCCCACAGCCTTCGGGAAGCAGGTTGCGGGCGCGACCTATCGAGCGGTTAGTTTGTGTCCGTGAGCATTTCGGTCGAGGATTTCACGGCCCAGGCGGCGGCGTGGCTGGAGCAACACGGCACGCCGAAGGTCGCCGACGCGATGCCCCGATCCATCGTGTGGGGCGAGGGCGACTTCAGCGTTTCGGTGTTCCACGCACTGTCCTTCGAAGACGAACGCGACTTGTTGCGCGACGCCCAGCTGTGGGCGGCCAAGAAGGCCGAGCACGGCTACCACGCCATTACCTGGTCGCCCGAGTACGGCGGGCTCGGGTTGTCCAAGGAACACGCCCGGGCCTTCGCCCGGCTCGAGCGGGGGTATCAGGTGCCGCCCCGGCACGAGACCTACAGCGTCACCACCGGGCTCATCGCGCCCACGGTCGAGTTGTTCGGCACCCCGGAACAAAAGGAGCAGTTCGTCGCCGCGTTCTTGCAGGCTGAACTGCTGTGCTGCCAGCTCTTCTCCGAACCGGGAGCCGGCTCCGACCTCGCCGCGTTGGGCTGCAAGGCCGAACGCGATGGCGACGAATGGGTCCTGAACGGCCAGAAGGTCTGGAGCAGCGGCGCCCAGTTCTCCGAGTGGGGCGAACTCATTGCCCGCTCCGACCCCGACGCGCCCAAGCACAAGGGCCTGACCGCATTCCTGATCCCGATGGACCTTCCCGGCATCGAGATCCGCCCCATCAAGCAGATGAGCGGCGGCACGTCGTTCAACGAGGTCTTCTTCAACGATTGCCGGGTGCCGGACACCATGCGGCTCGGCCCCGAAGGCGAGGGCTGGAAGGTCGCGCTCACCACGTTGGGGTTCGAGCGGGACAAGTCGGGCGATGCTGCCGACGGCAGCGCCAAGGCCGGGGGCTCCTGGTCGCAGTTGCTGGCCACCGCCCAAGCAATCGGTGTCACCGACGATCCGACCATGCGTCAGGACCTCATGCGGGTGTTCAGCCATGTGCGGGTCGAGGGCTTCCTCAACCGCCGGGCCGCCGATCTGGCCAAGGGAGGCACCCCGGGGCCGGAAGGTTCGCTGGGCAAGCTGATGTGGACCGAGGGCATGAACCTCATCTCCGACGTCGCGTCCCGGGTGCTCGGCCCCCGCCTGGTGGCCGATACCGGCCAGTGGGGCACCTATGCGTGGGGTGAACATGTGCTCGGCGCGCCCGGCTACCGGATCGCGGGCGGCTCCGACGAAGTACAGCGCAACATCATCGGCGAACGGGTGCTCGGCCTGCCCGGCGAGCCCCGGGTCGACAAAGGCATCCCCTGGAAAGACGTGCCTCGGTAGCCCAATTTCCCCTGCCTCCCGGCCCGTGCTCAAATGAGGCGGGGCAAAACTAACCACACGATCAATTTCGGAGCGTTACCCATGGATCTCGGACTCGCGGGCAAGAAGGCACTGGTCACCGGCTCGACCAAGGGCATTGGGCGAGCCATCGCCGAAACCCTGATCGGCGAGGGCGCATCGGTCGCCATCTGCTCTCGCACCCAGGACGACGTCGATACCGCGGTCTCGGAACTGAACGAGGTAGCCCACTCGATCGGCGGCACCGCGTGCGGGGGCACGGTCGATGCCGCCGATCTCAACTCGCTCGAAGCGTGGATTGCGTCGTCGGCCGACACGCTGGGCGGCATCGACATTTACGTGCACAACACGTCGGGCAAACCCCAGAAACAGATCGAGGACTGGATCAAGAACTACGAGATCGATCTCCGGGCGCTCGTCGGTGGCGTCGCGGCCGCCAAGGATTCCCTCATCGACGGCGGCGGTGCCTTGATCAGCATCGGCACCACGGCCGCCGCCGAGCACTTCGGCTCCGGCTCGGGCAGCTACAGCGCGTTCAAGGCCGCGGTCACCAACTGGACCCTGGGCCAGGCCCAGGTCCTCGGCGCCCAAGGGGTTCGCTGCAACGTGGTGTCACCGGGCCCGATCTTCGTCGAGGGCGGCGATTGGGACAACATCAAGAGCGCCCGTCCGGAGATCTACGAAGCCACCGAGGCCGCCCACCCGTCGGGTTCGATCGGTACCGCGCAGGATGTCGCCAACGTGGTCACGTTCCTGGCCAGCGAAGCCGCCCGGCACGTGAACGGCGCCAATGTCACCGTCGACGGCGGCTTCCTCAAACGCATCAACTACTAGCAGCCATCCACGAGCGCTGAGATCCGTGTCCGACGAGAGTCACCAACGCCGCGTCGACGCCTACCTGGTTGCCGGCGGCCGATACCACGACATCGATTTCGCTCGCCGCGAGCTGTTGGACCTGCTTGCCGAACACCCGCACGTCCGGGTCCAGGTTACGAACGACTTCGAAGATCTGACCGGCCTGGCCGCGGCCGACCTGGTCGTCAGCTACACGTGCGATGTCCGCCCGTCGCTGGCCGCCCAGGAGAACATGCGGGCCTGGGTCGAGAACGGCGGCCGCTGGATTGCGCTGCACGGCACCAACTCGGCGCTCGACCTCGGCGGTCAGAGCGGCGTCGAATCTCCCCGATGCTTCCCGGTGTGGGCCGAGACCCTGGGCAGCCAGTTCGTGGCCCATCCACCGATCGCGCCCTACCCGGTCGAGGTCGCCGACCCCGATCACTGGCTCGTCGCCGGGATCGAACCCTTCGAGACCGACGACGAGCTGTACCTGATGGAGTACGCCGATCGCGACGCATTGCACGTCCAGCTCCACACCCACTGGTCCGGCGACGCTCGCGGGTTCGCCGAACACGACTGGACCAGCCAACCTGATGAACACCTGATCCAATACGTTCGTCCGCTGGGCCAGGGCGCGGTCCTGTACAACACCCTCGGCCACTGCCGCGGCCACTGGGACATGGTGCCGCGCACCGACTACTACCCGACCGTCGAACGCTGTTCGTGGGAGAAACCGCAGTACTACGAATTGTTGCGCCGAGCCCTTCGCTGGGGGCTCGGC
>JABDJW010000069.1 GCA_013002375.1 Acidimicrobiales bacterium
ATCCCCGAAGCCGAATGGTCGCAGAAGCAGCTGACCAGCGGCGTGTGGACCATCTTCCCGCACGTCTCGATCGCCGGTTTCGTCATCGACCGGCCCGGACCTGATCCGACCAAGCCTCTCGACACGAGACTCCAGATGATCTCCCAGCTGCTGCCCGGCCCCGACCAGTGGTCGTCGGTCACCGTGCAGCATTTCCTGGCGCCGTTCGAACCCACCGCCGAGGAGCAAGCCGTGATCGAGGAGCAGATGGCGTTTCTGTTGCGCGTCGTGCGCGACGAGGATTACTCCACCGGCCTTCGCATCCAGAAGGCCCTCCGCACCGGAGCCAAAGACCACCTGTTGTTCGGCCGGAACGAATCGGGGGGCCAGCGGTTCCACCGGTGGGTCGATGCCATCGTCGCGGCCGAATCCGACGCCGAGCTGGCCGAGCTCTACCAGAACGCAGAAGTAGTTCATCAACCCTGAGGGGGACGCCATGACCGTTACCGACAATCCCGAGACCGAGAACCAGCCGTGGCACCTGCGGGGCAATTGGGCGCCGCGCCTCGACGAGATCGACGAGAGCAACCTGAAGGTCACGGGCCAGATTCCTCCCGCGCTCGACGGCACCTACATCCGCACCGGCCCCAATCCGAAGTCGGGCAGCTCGCCGCATTGGTTCGTTGGCGACGGCATGGTGCACGGCATCCGCCTCCAAGGTGGGAAGGCCGAGTGGTACCGCAACCGTTTCATTCAGACCAAGAACATCACCGATCCACTCACCGACCCGATGGCCGGCATGGGCGACCTCAGCTACGGCACCGGCAACACGCATGTGCTGGCTCACGGCAACCAGATCCTGTGCCTCGAGGAAGGCCACTGGCCGTGGCGGATCAACAGCGACCTCGACACCCTCGGCTACCAGAACTATGGCGGCGCGCTCACCTGTTCGATGACGGCGCACCCCAAGATCTGTCCGGTCACCGGTGAGCTTCTGGCCTTCAGCTACTTCTCGTTCGAGCCGCCGTTCCTGAACTACATACGCGTCGGCGCCGATGGCGAACTGAAGCAACAAGAGGGCATCGACATCCCCAACATGGTGATGATGCACGACTTCAACGTCACCCGCGAGCACATCGTGTTCATGGACCTCCCGGTCGTTTTCGACCTCGGCCAAGCGGCCAGCGGCGGTATGCCGTTCATGTTCCAGCGCGATGCCGGCGCCCGGCTGGGCGTGATGCCCCGCACCGGCACCAACGCCGACGTGCGGTGGTTCGAGATCGACCCCTGTTACGTCTTCCATCCGGTCAACGCCTACGACGACGGGGACAAGATCGTGCTGCTGGTGTCGCGGCAGGCCGAGGCATTCGGCACCGGCTCCGACGACTATGCCGAGGTCGGTCGCCTGACCAAATGGACCATCGATCTCACCGCCGGCACCGTCACCGAAGAGCTGGTCGACGATCGACCGGCCGACTTCGGCCGGGTCGACGATCGCATGGTCGGGCTCGATGCCCAATACGGCTACCTGATGTCGCTCGGCGGTGAGGGCAACAGCGAAGAGCCGGTGTACGGACCATCGCTGTACAAGTACGACCTGCACAGCGGCGAGTGCTGGGAGCATTTCCTGGGCGACAATGTTCGCGGGGCCGAGCCGGTGTTTGCGCCCGCCTCGCCCGATGCCGGCGAGGACGAGGGTTGGGTCATCAGCCTGAGCCACGACGAGAACACCCAGGAATCCCGCCTCGTCATCGTCGACGCCCAGGACTTCACCGCCGACCCGGTCGCCATCGTGCACCTACCGGCCCGGGTGCCCTACGGCGCCCACGGCAGCTGGGTGCCGTCATCCGTGACGGGTGAATAGCCCGATCTCCGTTCTGGTCGCGACCGGCGGCCATCCGTTCGAGGCCGAGCCGTTCTTCGCCATGTGGGACGGCCTTGCGGCAGCCGACCCTCGACTGGCGTGGCAAGCTGTCGAAGGCTTCGAGCCCGCCGATGCGGCCGGCGCCGATGTGATCGTCTTCTACGACATGCCCGGCATCGAGTTCACCCGCGCCGACCCGCCGGCGGTCTACACCGCGCCCTCGGCTGCGTTCATCGACGGCTTCCGATCCCTGCTCGACGAGGGCCAACCGATGGTCTTCCTCCATCACGCCATCGCCGGCTGGCCGGCCTGGCCCGAGTTCGCCGGCCTGCTCGGCGCTCGCTTCGACTACGAACGCAGCGGCTACCGCCACGACGTCGAACAACAGATCACGGTCGCCGACCCCCAACACCCGGTGTGCGCCGGCCTGCCGCCGAAGTTCCGGCTGACCGACGAGGCCTACCTGTTCGAGGTCGACGAGGCCGCGGTCACCCCGCTCCTGCGCAGCGACTACGACTTCGTCGACACCAACTTCTACTCCGCCGACCGGGCCATCCGCGGCGCGCGGGACTCGCGCGACGGGTGGTCGCACCCGCCGGGCTCGAACCTGGTGGCCTGGACCAAACGAGCCGGCAACTCCCCCATCGTCTACCTCCAACCCGGCGACGGGCCGAGCGCCTACGAGAATCCCAACTTCCGACTGCTGCTGGCCAACGCCATCTCTTGGGTGGCCGATGCCTAGGTCGACCACCCCATTGCACACGCGACCTACCGAGCGGTTAATTTCTACGCATGGACGTGATCGAGGCCATCTACACCACGCGAGCGATGCGGCGGTTGTCGCCCGATCCGATTCCCGACGAGGTGTTGCCCAAGCTGTTCGATGCCGCCATCCGGGGCCCGAACTCGGGCAATGCGCAGCTGTTCCGGTTCATCACGGTCACCGATCCCGAGATGAAGCAGACCGTCCAGGGCATCTACCGTGAGTGCCTCGACGAGCTGAACGCGACCCGTTACGCCGGCGCCCAGGAGAAGGTGACCAGCGGCGACCCCGACGATCCCGACGTGCAGCAGACGATCAAGATCGACAAATCGGCCCAGTGGCTGGCCGACAACCTGCACGTCGCCCCGATGCTCATCTTCGTGTTCGGCAAGGAGGGCGGCGAGACCACGACGTTCCCCTGCCTGTGGAACCTCTGCCTGGCGGCGCGATCGTTCGGGCTCGGCACCGCCATCACCACCCTCTTGAAGGTGCAGCGGCAACGGGTCGAGGACTTGATGGGCATGCCCCGCGATTCGGTCTGGACCATGCACGGCATGGTGCCGATCGGCTTCCCGACCGGCCGATGGGGCGTACCCCGTCGCCAACCCGCCGAGGAAGCCGTGTTCAGCGAGACGTGGGGCCAAGCCGTCGATTGGTCCGTACCCGAACCGCTCTGGACACCCGACTACTAGCAACCGAATTCGATTCCAAGGAGAATGTCATGACCACCACCGAACCCCTTCTCGGCCACGTCACCAACGCGGCCGACCACCACGACCTGCGGGGCAACATGTTCCCCGTCTCCCACGAGATCGGCCCGGTCGAGTGCGAGGTGATCGGCGAGCTACCGGCCGCGCTGCGCGGCAGCTTCGTTCGCAACGGCCCCAACCAGATGTTCGAGCCGATCGGCGCGCACCACATCTTCGACGGTGACGGCATGCTGCACGGCGTCGAGTTGGCCGCCGGCAAGGCCACCTACCGCAACCGTTGGATTCACTCCCGCGGTCTCGACGCCGAGATTGCGCTGGGCCGGGCCGTCTACCCGGGCCTCAGCGAGCTGATGAACTTCCCCGACGAGGCCCTCGTCGGCGATGCCGGCCCGATCAAGAACCGGGCCAACACCCACATCATCCGCCACGCGGGCAAGATGCTGGCCCTGTGGGAGCAAGGCCTGCCGACCGAGGTCACCGCCGACCTCGAAACGGTCGGCGAGTGGGATTTCGCCGGCCGGCTCCAAGGGGCGATGACGGCCCACCCCAAGCTCGATCCGCGCACCGGCGAGATGTTCTTCTTCTCCTACAACTTGTTCCCGCCCTTTCTCACGTATTACGTCGTCGACGCCGGCGGCGCGCTGGTCCACCGAGTCGATCTCGATCTGCCGGCACCGATCATGATGCACGATTTCGTGATCACCGAAGACCACGCGGTGTTCATGGACAGCCCGGTCACGTTCAACATGGAAGGCGTGGCCACCGGCGAGTCGATGGTGAAATGGGCGCCCGAGAACGGCACCCGGCTCGGCGTGATTCCTCGGCTCGGCACCGCCGAGGACATCCGTTGGTTCGAGGTCGAGCCCAGCCACATCCAGCACTTCTGGAACGCATGGGTCGAGGGCAACCGCATCGAGCTGAGCGGCTGCCGCTTCCCCGAGGTCGACTTCGGCTTCAAGCCGCCCAACGCCGACGATGACGGCGGCATCGAAACCATCGGCGCACCACCGGCCCGGTACTGGATCGATCTCGATGCCGGTACCGCGGGCTGGGAACCGATCGACCGCGACACGATCGGCGAGATGTGCCGGGTGAACGACGACCGCACCGGGGTTCGCACCGATTGCCTCTACATGTCGGCGTTCACCCGCGAGGGAGCCATCGGTGGTGATTTCGACTCGATCGTGAAGTACGACACCGCCAAGGACACCCGCAGCAGCTGGTACGCCGGCGACACCGGTCACGTCGGCGAAAACGTCTTTGCCCCCGACCCCGACGGGTCGGCCGAGGACGACGGCTGGATCATCAACTCGATGCACGACGATGCCGACGGCGGCCAGAGCTCGATCGTGGTGCTCGACGCCCGCGACATCGAGGCCGGCCCGGTGGCGCAAGTCCTGATCCCGCAACGGATGCCGTTCGGCTTCCACGCCAACTGGTTCCCGGCCGGGTAGCGCTCCCTCGGCTCGACTACGGTCGACCCCATGAACCAACGGAGGTTCGAGCGGGCTGTGCTCGGCGCTCCGGCCGTACCGCCCGGCCGGATCACCGTCGCCGCGACCACGTTCCGGCGGTGGCTGTCGGGGGCCCATCGGCGGGCCGCTCCCCCGCCGCTGCAGATCCTCGAGTCGCTGTTTGCGGCCTTCGACACGCCGGTACTCGGCACGATGGTCACGCTCGATATTCCCGACCATCTCGATCAGCCCCGCACGGTCGCTGACCTGGCCGACCGCACCGGCACCGATCCGGAGCGACTCGAACGGGTGCTCCGCTATGCTGCCGGCCGCGGCTTCGTCGCCCGCACCGGCTCCGGCCAGTACAGGGCCAACGGCATCACCAAGGCGCTGCGAACCTCGGCCGAGGCGCCGTGGCGAGCGTGGGTCGAGTTCGCGGCCAGCCCGTGGTTCACATCGGCTTGGCCGAACCTGGCCGACAGCCTGAAGCCCGGCGCGCCGGCCGCCTTCGATCTCAGCCACGGCATGGACTTCTTCACCTACGTGACCGAACACGATCCCCCGGCCGGTGCCACCTTCGATGAAGCCATGGCCGCGGGAGCGACGTTGCAGGCCATCGGCCTGGCCCGGGCGCTCGACTGGGATGACGTGACCAGCGTGTGCGATGTCGGCGGCGGCACCGGAGCCACACTGGAGGTGCTGCTTCGCTACCACCCGCAGCTCGCTGTCACCTTGTTCGATCTACCGGCGGTCGTCGAGCGGGCCCGGTTCGCCCCGACGCCAGGGCCCCCGGCCCGAAGCATCGAGGGTGGCAGCTTCTTCGAACGGGTGCCGCCCGACCACGACCTCTACC
>JABDJW010000091.1 GCA_013002375.1 Acidimicrobiales bacterium
GCGACGGGCTGGCCACTGCACCTGCTCCACGCCGCGGCACCGGAACCCGACTTCGTCGGCTACGACGAAGCGGGCGGGCCGTACGACGAAGAGCGCCGGGCCAACGAGCTCACCGATGAACTCCGCGATCTGAACGCCATGGCCAAGGCCATCGGCGAAGATGGCATTCAGACCGAGGCCCAGGTGGTGGTCGGACCAACGGTCGAGGTCATCTTGCAGAAGGCGGCCGAGACAGACGCCGCGGTGGTCGCCATCGTCGGACACAAGCACAACGCAATGCATCGGCTGGTGCAGGGAAGTGTCGCCGCCGCGCTCCTGAAGGCCGCGAACGTACCGGTGCTGGTCCTTCCGACCCAAGAAGACGACGACTCGGCCGAATCAGCCGAGGAATCGGGCCACCGGCTGCGTCACGCCCTCGAACACTTCGAGACCGAACACCCGAACCTCACCAAGGTGTTGAACGACATCAGCTACTACTTGAGCGGCAGCGGCCTCTAGTTGGGCCGCCTTGGCCTCTCAGGCTCGATAGGCCAGTACCGGGCAGGACGCATGTGCCACCGTGTTCGCGGTGACGCTGCCGTGCAGCATCCGGGAGGCACCGGTTTCGGCCCGGGTGGCGAGCGCGAGCAGGACTGCGCCGGTTTCGTCCGCGTGGGCGACCAAGGCCTTGGCCGGATCCTCGGCTGCGAGCACCTGGTGAGCGATCGTCTTGCCGGTCGCTTCACCGATCTCGCGGGCCGCCTGTTCGGCTGCAGCCGCACCATCGAATCCGTCCGCGACGGTCACGACCTCGGGGATCAGATCGAAATTGGCGGTGAAGGCCTCGACGATGGGCACGATGGCCTCGGACGATTCCTCGGCGCTGACGGCCACGACCATCGGGCCGTGCAAGCGGAAGCGGCCGGCCTCCACATTGGGGCCGAACAACAACACCGGCGCTCGGCCGTCGTGTAACAACTCGGTGGCCACACTGCCGAGCAGCGCGGCGGATCGGCCCCGGCCATGGGTCGACATGACGACCAGCGACGCCGGCTTGGCCGCGAGCAGATCGAGCAACATCTCCGAGACCGGCTCTGATGCCGGCTCGATGGTGCACTGCCGCTCCACCCCGGCGAAGGGCTCGACCTGCTGGTCGACCCACTGGCGAAGCTCGAGGCCGTCCGACGCCGGTTGATGGTAGGACGCGATGTGCAGGGTGACATTCAAACACCGAGCGATCGCACTGGCGGGGCCCAACGCCCGGACCGATTCGTCCGAACCGTCCAACGGAACAATCACATCTCCGAACACCGAATTTCTCCCTCACGTTGCGGTACGTCCAGCATCGGGACGATACCGCGGGTCGACCAGGGTCCGAAGTCCCAGGGCCCAGCCGAAGCCCGCAGGACCTTGGCCCCTGGATTCCAACCGGTCGCCGGACCATGATGCCCCCATGGAATTCACTCCCGCCGCAACCCTGACGTTCGAACCCGAACAAGGCGTGTGGCATGCCGAACGCGGCGAGGAGAGCTTCTGGAGCACCGGGCTCGACCGAGCCCTCGCCCACGTCGAAGCGGTGTTCGGCACACCGCCCGAGCAAGTTCGGATTTCCGTCGACGCCACGATCGATCCCGTCTTTGCCGAGGTCCGCGCCGGCGGCGATCCGGCGACGGCAGCCGACATCGAGCGGATCGCCCGCTACATCTACGACCGCCAGATCCCCCTCGGCCTCCACGATCTCGGTGAGCTCTTGGGCTGCGAAAAGGCTCGGCTCAGCGAGTTGTTCGACCGGTTCGATCGCGCCGGCGAGTGACGGCGGTCTAGCGCGCCGCGCTCAGCGCCTCGAAGGCCAGCAGCTCGGTTTCGAGTCCGACTGCGAACACGATTTGATCGGTGCCCGCGACGATCGACGCCGCGTGCAGCACCTGACCGTCGTCGGTCTGGGATCCGATGATCCGAACGCCGGTGGCGGCTTCGAGTTCGGGCAGCGCCATACCCGCAGCCGCGCTCGCGGCGTGAACCCGCACGGCCCGAATCGAGACGTCGGTCGACGGGTCGTGCATGGCGGTGTCGAGGAACCCGGCCAGCTCTGGCTGCACCGAGTCGGACACGAGGCGACGAGCGGCCATGTCGATCGGGCTCACGACCTGATCGGCGCCGGCCAGCCGCATCTTGCTGGCCGAGTGGGCATCAGAGGCCCGGGTGACGATTCGCAGGTCGGCGTTCGCGGCCCGGGCCGACAAAACGGTCGAGATCGCGTCGCTGTCGTTGGCCAGGCAGACGATCAGGCCGTCGGCTCGCTCGATACCGGCCTGCAACAACGTCTCGTCTCGCGTGCAATCGGCCTGGATCACGATGCGACCGGCCCGTTCCGCGGCGGCCGCCCGATCGGGTTCGCGCTCGACCACGCCCACCTCCAGGCCGGGTGGCAGGAGATCGAGCACCGCCTGTCCAGTGCGGCCGTAGCCACAGACCAAGGTGTGTTTGCTCAAGCGGTCCAAGGTTCTCCCCCGTCGACGGGTCGTGAGTTGTTCCAGTGCTGACTCGACCAGGATCTCTGCAAAGGCCGCCAACGCAAAACCAATCGCGGCGACGCCCACGATGATCAATCCGATCGTAAACAACCGGCCGCTGGTGTCGAGCGGTTCTATCTCGCCGAAGCCGACCGTCGACACCGTGATGACCGATTGATAGAGCGCGTCGACGGCGCCGAAGCCCTCGACGACGGCGTACCAGAACGCCCCGGACATCGTCACCACGGCAACGAGCGCGACACCGACCGCGACGCGCCAGCGGCGACTGCGGCTCAGCATGGGGCACCGGCCGGTCGGCGGCCGGTCAGGGGCAGAGGGATGGGCGAAGGCACGGTAGGTATTGATCGTAGCCAGCCCAAGACAGGACCTTGGGCCCTAGGCTCTGCACCCACCGATTGGTTAGCTGGCGCCATGTCCAAACCAATCGTGGTGGTCGGCGTCGACGGATCCGACGCTGCCACTGATGCACTGCGTTGGGCCATCGACTGCGCCGAGGCGCACGGGGGAACAGTACGGGCCGTTTCGGCCTGGAACGTACCGACGTTCGGCGGCCCGATGGCCGAACCCACTGCGCCGGTTGCCGGCCCCGACTTGGCCCAAGCCGCCGCCGACGCCATCGAACACAGCCTGAGCCAGCTCGATCGCGTGCCGGCCAGCCTGGAGCGAGTGGTCGTCCATGGTGACCCGGTCGCCCTGCTCGAGCAGATGGGGGCCGAACCCGATGTCGTCATGGTGGTGGTCGGCCGGCGAGGCCTCGGCCGCCTGGCCACGGTGCTGCTCGGTTCGACCAGTCGGGCACTGATTCATGGCGCGCCCTGCCCGGTCGCCGTCGTGCCGCGCGGCAAACACGATCACGGCGGGCCGACCCTTGTCGGCGTCGACGGGTCGCCCGGGGCGCTGGCCGCTTTGCGCTGGGCCGATCGCTGGGGTGGTCCGCACATCATCGCCGTGCACGCCTGGCGAGTGCACTACTTCCACAACGTTCCGATGCTGCCCCGAAGCGAGTTCGCCGAGATGGCCCAAGCTCGGCTCGAAAAGACGCAGCGCGAGTTCGAGGCGGGCCCGCCGGCCCACGCCACTCAAATCGACTACCGGCTGACCGAAGGCGACGCGCGGTCGATGTTGGTGAGCCGCCATGCTTCCATGCTGGTGGTCGGGAAATGCCATGGACTACCGGCTCGGATGGTCGGGTCCGTCGCTGCCGCAGTGACGGTGCGTTCGTCGATTCCCGTGATCGTCACCCCGCCGACCGAGTAGCGGGCCCAGGCCTCTCACATCGAGACGAGCGGGCCGGCCGCCAACACCGGAATGCTGATCCGTTTGACGACCTCGCTCGTGACGCTGGGTTCGAGAAACCGCTGCCGGCCGGACGGCGCATGGGTGGCCATGACCAGAACCGAGGCACCGACCGAGGAGCATTCGGCCACGATCGATCGAGCGACGTTGGCCGCCTTCTCGCTGCGTCCGAAACCACCGTCATGCACGGTGACGGTCTCGAGATCCTGTTCGAACTGCCCGACCCAGCCCTTCGCGATCGGCGTGACGTTGCGCCCGCCTTCGCTCATGTCGACCGCGACGACGGTGGGGCCGGCCAACAACGACGTGGGTTCGACCACGCTCACGTTGGGGCCGCACACCAGCACCGGTTCGGTGCTCGCTTGCAGAAGATCGGTGGCAACGCTGCCGAAGTAGGCAGCACTTCGAGCCCGGCCGTGGGAGCCGATGCACACCAGCGGATCGTCGACCGCCGCCACCTCGATCAAGACCTCATCGGCCACGGTGCCAAGCCGCTGGCGAGAGATGATCACCGGCTCGATGCCGTGTTCGGTGGCTGCCGTGGCGAGCTCGCGGCTGATCGACGGCGACGGGTCGTCGCTGTCGGCCGGGAACACCAGGACTCGCACGTCGACGCCGACTCGCTTCGACAGCGCGATTCCCACCTCGAGGGCGCGCTTCGACAGATCGGATCCGTCGTAGGGAACAAGCACGTTTTGCACCATGGCCCGAGTCTCGTACGAAGCGGCGAAAACCGCCAGGGCAGAAGGTCCCGCGACCCGTCGTTGGGACCTTCTCCCCTACCTCGGACCCCCCTCACCTGGTGTGCTGAAACCATGAACGCAAAGCACCAGCCCAACACCATCGTGGTCGGCGTCGACGGCTCCGAGGCCTCTCGGGCCGCCTTTCATCGAGCGATCGAGGAAGCGGTCTGGCGCAACGCCAACGTGCGGGCCGTGCACGTGTACGAGGTACCGGCTCTCACCGGATTCGAGATGTTGGCCATCGATGCCAACTCGTACCGCGAGCAGGCCGACAAGTGGCTGACCGAGGAGCTCCAATACCTGAGCCGGAGCTACGAGGCCGACTTCCCGGTCGAGGTCACCGGCGAGATCAGCACCGGACACCTCGGTGTCAACCTGATCCGCGCCGCGCAGAACGCGACGATGCTGGTCTTGGGCACCCGGGGTCTCGGGGGTTTCCGCGGGCTCCTGCTGGGCTCGGTGACGACCTACTGCGTCCACCACCTGCCGTGCCCGTTGCTGGTGGTTCCGGACCCCACCAACACGCCCGAAGCGATCGACGATGACACACATCCCGCGGCGGACACCCACGTCGTGGGCGCCGACGAATGACCAAACGCTTCATCGTCGGCATCGACGGTTCCGATGCCTCCCTGACTGCGCTGACCTGGGCCACAGGATTCGCCGAGCGGCACGAGGCCGAGGTCGTCCCCGTCCACAGCTGGGAGTACCCCACCATCGCACTCCTGCCCTCGCCGGTCGGCTTCCCGGTACCGGCGCAGGCGTTCATGACCCAGACCAACGACCGGCTCATCACCAAGCTGATCGACGATCACCGCGAGCAGATCGAGAATGCCGACTGCATCACCGACCCGGAGGTGTACCACGGCGGCCCCGCGTCGGTCCTGTGCGAAGCGGCCAAGGACGCCGATCTGATCGTTGTCGGATCCCGCGAGCGCGGCCGGTTCAAAGGGCTCATGCTCGGTTCGGTCGGCTCCCAGGTCGTGAACGCGGCACCGTGTGCCGTGGCGGTCATACCGAGCGACTGGACACCGACCTCGACCGGCCGGGTTGTCATTGGCGTCGACGGCTCACCGCACAGCAACGCCGCGGTCGATTGGGCCGACCGATGGGCGCCGCCCCCGTCGACCCTGCACCTCGTGCACGGTTGGGAGATCCCGGTTTCCCTCGAGGGGTTCGACCGCTGGATCGACTCGACCGACGTCGAAGGAGCGGCCAAGCGGCTCACCGAACTCGGTGCCGAGCGGGTCGTCGATCATCAGGTCGAAACCGAAGTCATCCAGGCCAACATGAAGCAGAGTCTCACCGAGTGCGCCCGTGACGCCGACCTGCTGGTGCTCGGCGCCCGCGGCCACAGCAAGTTGGTCGGGCTCCTGTTGGGCTCGGTGACGACGTCGACGCTGAACCACCTCACCGGCCCGACCGTCATCGTCCGGGCCGAGTAGCCGGCGTTCGGGCGGCGGCTACGGCCAGCGCTCGGCCGCTTCGAGGAGTTCGTCCCGGAACTCCGGCGCGGCGATACCGGCCAGGGCCCGAGCCCGCTCCCGCACGCTGGCCCCATTGAGTTCGGCCACACCGAATTCGGTGATGACGACATCGACTTGATGGCGCGGCGTGGTGACGATGCTGCCGGCCGCTGACACCGGCGCAATACGGGACGTGACCTGACCACCGACGACCGCAGTGGCCGGCAGGCAGATGAGCGAGCGATCGTTGAGTTCCAGCCCGGCACCGGCGATGAAATCCTCGTGGCCGCCGATGCCGGAGAACTGAGAACCGCCGATGGTGTCGGCCACCACCTGGCCGGCCAGATCGACACTCATCGCGCCGTTGATCGTGATCATCTCGCGATTGCTGCCGATGTTCTCGGGCGAGTTGACGATGTCGACGGGAAGAAACGCAACGTCCTCGCGGCCGTCGAGCCAGGCGTAGAGCTCGCTGGTCCCCGCGGCGAAGGTCGTGATGCTCCGACCGTCGAACGCTCCTTTGTGATCGTTCGTGACCTTGCCGGCCTGGCACAACCGCATCAGCCCGTTGGTGAACATCTCCGAGTGAATGCCGTAACCCGAACCCGGCCCCTCGGCCAGGATCGCCGCGACCGTGTTCGGGATACCTCCGATCCCGGTTTGCAGGGTGGCTCCGTCGGGCACGAACGCCGCGGCATAGGCCGCAATGGCCCGATCGACGTCGGTGGGTTCCTTGTCGGCCAGCTCGAACGGCTGGGCGTCGCCGGCGACGATGACGTCGACCTCATCGACATGGAGGGCATGACGGTGGTGCGGCAGAATGCCAACCGTGCGGGGGAAGTGCGGACTGGTCTCGACCATCAGGACGCGCTCGGGGTCGGCCGCCGCTCGGTGGAGTTCGGCCACCGACGCGCCGGCATGGAGCGACAGGCTCATCCAGCCGTCGGCATCGGGGGTGGTTGCCGCGGTGGACATCACTCGGGGCTTGATCTGTTCGAGCACCGGCGCAAACCGCCGAAAGTCGGCGGGTACGAAGTCGACCGTCGCACCTGCTCCGATGAGGAATCGTTCAGCCGGCCCGAAGAAGCCGCTGCGGAGCCGCACCCCGGGACGAAGGAACACTTCGTACAGGTCGGGCAGGAGCGCGCCGAAGATCACCAGGTCATCGAACGACTCGCGAGCGGCGAGGGCGTGCACCAGCTGACCTGGCACCCCAGGCCCGAGCGGTACGGCGAATGTGTCGGTCGGCAAGATCAGGTTGGCGGCTTCGGCCGGTGTCATCTCTGCGGGCACGGGGGCGATCCTCCTGGGGAAGACGGCAAATGGGGCTAGGGACCTCAGACCCTAGTGATCACCGGGCGATGCCGCGACGATCGTGCCATGAGCACTCCCGCAACCTCCCCGAGTTCCAAGCAAC
This sequence comes from Acidimicrobiales bacterium, assembly GCA_013002375.1. GTDB lineage: Bacteria > Actinomycetota > Acidimicrobiia > Acidimicrobiales > SHLQ01 > JABDJW01. Next base: position 7,436 of record JABDJW010000091.1, read on the forward strand.
TCTGGGTTGTCGGCTTCGATGGCTCGGATCACGCGCAGCGGGCGCTCGACTGGGCCGCCGCAGTCGCCGACCCCGAACGGGTCGGGATTCTCGTCGTCAGTGCATGGCAGTACCCCTACTTCGGCGGCCTGGGCATGGCCGGTAACGCCATCCCGGCCATGGGCGCCGACATGGAAGTCGAGATCGTGAACGCGGTGACGGCCGCCGGCGACGCCGTGGCCGAGAAATCGGGCGTCGAGGTCGAAGCCAGAGCGATGCTGGGACCGGCCGCCCAGGTGCTGCTCGAGGCGGCCGAAGAGGCCGACCTCATCGTCGTCGGCAACCGGGGCCGGGGCGGTTTTGCTCGCCTCCTGCTCGGCTCGGTCAGCCACCAGATGGCCGTGCACGCCGCCTGCCCGAGCATCATCGTTCCACCGCACGCGGCCGGCACGACCGAGATTCAAAAGGTCGTCGTGGGCGTCGACGGATCGGTCGGTGCGATGCAGGCGCTGCGATGGGCCAGCACGTTCGCGCCGGCCTCGGCCACGATCACGGCGGTGCATGCCTGGTCGTTCCCCACCGCCGCCTACGGCTATGTGAGCGACGCCGAACGAGCCGAACAGCGTGGCGCCACCGAGGCCGTGTTCAATGCCGGCATCGACGAACTCGAGCAAGAGCTGGCCGCCACCCCCGGTGCCGAGCGGACCTTCGTCCGCCACTTCGAGGAGGGTTTGGCCGGAGAGATCCTGACCAAGGCCGGAGCCGACGCCCAGCTCCTCGTCGTCGGTGCCCGAAGCCATCACGGCATCGCCGCCGCGGTGCTCGGCTCGGTCGCCAACGTCGTCTCCCACAGCCTCCCGTGCTCGACCGCCGTCGTGCCCCCGACCGCGGAGGCCGAGACGCCGGTCGCCGACGAGACCGGGGCGGAATCGCCGTGACCCATCGGCCGGCGGATGCGGTCGAAACCCACATCTCGACCGTGTTCTTCGCTGGAGATCGCGCCTTCAAGCTGTTCAAGCCGGTGGCCATGCCGTTTCTCGACCTCCGTTCGGTCGAGGCACGGGTGACCGCGGTGCGCGACGAACTGGAACTCAACCGCCGGATCGCCCCGGACGTGTACCTCGGTCATGCCGACATCTTCGAAGGCGACGAACTCGCCGACCGCATGGTCGTGATGCGCCGGCTACGCGAGGAGGACCGCCTGACCGGCCGCCTTCTGGACTACGACACCACCACCGAGCGCAAGGCTCGCGCCGACGACGGTCTCCGTCAGGTCGCCCGCGCGGTGGCTGCCTTCCACTCGAAGCTGCCGGCGCTGGTCGGCGACGACGCCAAACCGGCCTCCGTCGACTCGGTCCGAAAGAACTGGCACGACAACTTCGCCGTCATCGAGGAGCACCTCGGGTCGGTGCTCGACCCGGACGAGCACACGCAGATCCAACATCTCGTGGCGCGCTATTTGGATGCCCACGCCGACATCTTCGCTCGCCGCATCGACGATGGCTTCGTGCGCGATGGCCACGGCGACCTTCGGGCCGAGGACATCTTCTGCACCGATGACGGTCCACGGATTCTCGACTGCCTGTCGTTCGATTACAACCTCCGCGCCGGTGACGTCCTGCTCGACATGGCCTTCCTCGGCATGGACACCGATCGCCTCGCGGGGAGCGAGGCATCGCAGCTGCTGATGCGCTACTACCGAGACTTCTCCAACGAGTCACACCCGTCGTCGCTCGCCCACTTCTACGTCGCCTACCGAGCCCACGTCCGGGCCAAGATCGCCTGCATTCGCCACGAGCAAGGTGTTCCATCGGCCGCCAGCGACGCTCGCTCCTATCACGCGCTGACCCTGCACCACCTGCGACGCAGTGAAGTCCGTATCGTGTTGGTCGGCGGCGGCGCCGGCATGGGCAAGACCACGGTGGCCAACGGCCTCTCCAAGGAGATGGGCTGGATGGTGCTGAACGCCGATGAACTGCGCAAGGACCTGGCCGGCGTCGAGCGTGATGATCATGGCGATGCTGCGCCCGGCGCCGGACTCTACAGCGACGAGAACAAGGATCGGGTGTACACCGAGCTGATTCGCGAGGCATGTGCGATCGTCCGTTCGGGCGAGACGGTCGTACTCGACGCGTCCTGGACCAACGCCCGCCATCGCCAGGAAGCCCGCGACGCGGCAGCCGAGTGTGGCGTCCAGATCACCGAGATCGAATGCGAACTCGACCCCGGCATCGCCAAGGAACGCATCGCCCGCCGGATGGCCGGTTACTCGGCCTCGGACGCCACCCCCGAGGTCGCCGACTTCCTGGCCGCGACCCGCGACCCATGGCCGGAGGCGCACCGGCTCCAGACCGGCGCGCCGGTCACCCAGGTCGTTCGCCGTGGCGTGGTGCTGGCCTGCGCCGTTCAAGCACTCGGTTAGAACGGGCGTGAGCCGAGCCGCTGCGGCGCCGACGCTTTGCCCCCCAACACACGGTGCGTAACACTTGTGAGTGATCTCGAAGGCGGGCGGTGCGCTCGAGGAGGATGCAATGACGCACGACGGAGGTCCCCGGACCGCTCCGGCCGTGTCCAGCATCGATGCTCGAACCTGGAAACGCAGCGCCCTACGCCTCGGCGAAGGCACCCGACCCCCGTGGCCCTGGTTGCTGCCACTGGCGCTGCTGCCCCTGCTGGCCCTGGGCACCTGGTGGGGTATCGCGCACATCGAAGACCAGGTCGAATCGACGGCCCCGGCCCTCTTGCGCGAGGCCGGCATCGACACCAGCGGACTCACGTTCGAGGCCAGCTATCGCGATCTCGAAGTCGGCGGCGTGCTCCCGCCCGGTGTCGACGCGGCTCGGATCGGCCAGGTGCTCGGGAACAGCAGCAGCTCCGACGGCGCCGACATCCGCTCGGTGTCGATCGTCGCCAGTATCGGGGCCAGCCCGACCGAACCCGAGCCCAGCCCCGCTACGCCGACGCCACCCCCGCCTTCGACCGATGCCAGCCCGCCGGACGAACTCGCTCCACCGACAACCGCCGTCCCGCCCCCTGACAGCGCCGAGCCCACCACCTTGATCACGGTCGTCTATGACGGCGCCACCGTCGCCCTCGAGGGCATCGTGGCCACCGAGGCCCAGTCCGAGGAGCTGGCCACCAGCGCAGCCGAGGTCGTCGGACCCGATCGAGTCCGCAACGAGTTGACCGTCGACGGTTCGGCGCCCGCGACGTCCGAACGCCTGACCGTGCTGGCGGCGACGATCACGACATTCGGCAACCTCACCCAGGCCGAAGCCGTGCTCAGCACCACCAACCTCGATGTCACCGGGACAGCGGCCAACCGGCGGGCTCGCCGCCCGACCCAAGCCGCGCTGTTAGAGGCGCGCGGTCTCGGCTTGGCGACCGACACCGACCTGCGGGTCGAAGCGGCATCGCCGATGACCTTGGCCGAGGAAACCGCAGCACTGGGATCCGAACTCCGCGGCCTGCAAGCCGAGGTCGCGGAGACCATCGTGTTCACGTCGAGTTCGATCGCGCTCGGGCCCGACGCCCGGGTCACCCTCGACAAAGTGGTCGACGCCATGCGCCGCTACCCCCAACCGGTCGTCGAGGTGGGTGGCCACACCGATACCGATGGCAGCTCGCCGTTCAACGAGCTGCTGTCGCAGACGCGCGCCGACGCCGTCGTCGCGTATCTGATAGCCAGGGGCATTCCGGCCGACCGGCTCGTCGCGATCGGTTATGGCGAGAGCCGCCTCCTCGTCGACGACAGCACCGAGCCCGGTAAGCGGCAGAACCGGCGGGTCGAATTCGTGGCCAAGGAGGCCTTCTAGATGCGGGTCCAACCATGAGCTGGGCGCTGATCGAGATACTCGTTCCGCTGCTCGTCGCCTTGGCGGTGGGGGCGCTGGCCTCGTGGTTCGTGTTCCGCTGGCGTCGGCCGGTCGTCACCGCCGAGCAGTGGAATGCGATGGCCGAGGATGCTGCGAGCGCGCAATCGGCGAGCGAGGCCGCCGAGGTCCAGATCGGCGAACTCGAGGCCGAGATCACCGCCCTGCGCCATGCACGCGATGCACTCCAGGAGCAACTCGATTCCGAACCATCGGCGAAACAGCTGAAGCGATCGGCGAAGACGGCCGAATCCACTCCAGCCGAAACAGTGCCGGCCGACACCGTGGCCCAGATCGAAACGCTGCAACGGGATTTGGCTCGCGCCCGAGCCAAGGTCGACGAACTCAAGGCGGCCCGACGCCAGATTGCCGAACTCGAGGACGAGCTCGCCGCGGGCCGACAGGTCACGGCCGATCTCGCCGCCGCCCAGCTGCGCATTCGGGCCTACGAGCGGGAGCTGGCCCGCGGCGGCTCTGCGGCACCGGTCAAACCGGAGGCCGCCAATCGGCCCGAGCTCGACATCGCGCCGGCCGCCCATGCCGACGATCTGAAGATCGTCAACGGCATCGGCCCGAAGATCGAGCGCATGCTGCACGGGTCGGGAATCACCGCGTGGGAGCAACTGGCCGAGCTTTCCGAGAGCGATGTCGACCGCCTCGAGCACGACCTCGGGCTGTCCGGGCGAATCGGTCGCGATCGTTGGGTTTCCCAGGCCAATGAGCTGATTCAGCGGTATCCCGACCCTGCCGAGCGGCCCAACCAGTGAGTTCAGTTGGGCCGGCACTGTGCCGAAAACCAGTGGCGTGTCGAAGCAAACCGCCTCTTCGGTTGCCGTCGCGGTGTTCCTCGCGGTCATCGCGTCCACGGTCGCGCTCGCACTGAACCTGGGATTGCTCGACGGCATCGACGAGCCGTCGGCGCCGACACCGGTGGACGATGCCACGGTCGGCGGTGAGGCGGCTCCAGAAGACGGAGCACCACCGAGTTCGTTGGCCTTCCCCGCTCCCGAGGCCGACACCGCGTCGACCCAGAACTTCCCGATCGATGGCGTTGGCGATGTCACGGTCGCCCTCACCTCCACCGGCCTGAGCTACGTCAATGCGACGGCCGAGCAGGGCTGGCGAGCGTTGGTCGAATCGGAAGGTCCGGCCGAAGTGAAACTGACCTTCGTGTTGATCGAGGACGGCCAGATCGCCGGCGACGCCACGTTTCGGGCGGTGCTGGAAGGCGGCCAGCTCCGCGCCCGGATCGTTCGATGAGCACCCCGACCCCAGCGGCCCCCCGGGTGGACCGACGCTGGAGCCCTCGACCCATTCGGTCAGCCACCCTCCGGGTGATGAAGGCCGCGGTGGCGATGGCCAGCGTGGCGAGCTTCGGCGCAATCGTGCTGGCCTTCGGGCCCTTCCAGCCGACACCGACCCCCGCGGCATCGGGCCCGCTGGCCTTCACGGACACCACCCTCGCCCCGGGACCTGACCCCACCCTTGCGGTCGCCGGCGCCCCACCGCCCGACCCCGGCGCACCGG
>JABDJW010000103.1 GCA_013002375.1 Acidimicrobiales bacterium
GGTACGTGCTGAGCGAGAACCTGGCCGTCGAGCAGGGCCGCATTCTGAATCCGCGCCTGTCGCAATACCTGATCCCAGGCATTGGCGACGGGCCCGAGCACGTCGAGAGTGTTGTGCTCGAACTGGCTGATCCCCTCGGGCCGTGGGGGGCTCGGGGCATGGCCGAAATGCCCTACATCACCTATGCGCCCGCCGTCATCGCGGCGGTGCACGACGCGACCGGCGTCTGGTTCGACGAGTTCCCCCTCACCCCATCGCGTGTGCTGGCCGGGCTCCGAGCGGCCGAAAACGGTACTGTCCGGTCATGACGACAACCGAACCAACCACTGAGAACAAGATCGCCGCCGACCGCCGAATCGACCCTCGGATCAAGGCCCTCATGGGTGCGATGCCGCAGATGGAGATGAGCGACGCGGTCGATCGCGAAACCCTCGTCGCCGAGGCCAACACCCCCGAGGCGCTCGAGCGGTTCGAGCAGATGACCGCGCTGTTCGACATGATGGACAACGAGGACATCGCGCCGTCGACCGGCCTCGAGATCACCACCCATGAGTTCACCTCCGACCCCGATGGCAACACGGTGAAGATCCAGTTCATCCGGCCCGAATCCGCCGAGCCCGTGCCCTGCGTCGTCTACTTGCACGGTGGCGGCATGCAGACGATGTCGTGCTTCGACGGCATGTACCGGGCGTGGGGCCGCATCATTGCGGCGCAGGGCGTGGCGGTGGCCATGGTCGATTTCCGCAACTGTGTGAACGCCTCGTCGGCGCCCGAGATCGAACCGTTCCCGGCCGGGCTCAACGACTGTGTCAGCGGCATCAAGTGGGTCGTGGCCAACGCCGCCGACCTCGGCATCGATCCGGCTCACGTGATCGTGGCCGGCGAGAGCGGGGGTGGCAACCTCACCCTGGCCAGCGGCCTCAAGCTCAAGCAGGACGGCGACCTCGGCCTGATCCGTGGCCTCTACGCGCTGTGTCCGTTCATCGCGGGGGAATGGCCCCAAGATCGCTTCCCGTCGTCGGTCGAGAACAACGGCCTGCTGCTCGATCTGCACAACAACCGGGCCAGGATCGCCTACGGCATCGAGGCCTTCGACGCCAAGAACCCCCTGGCCTGGCCGAGCTTCGCCACCGAAGCCGACGTCGCCGGTCTCGTGCCGACGGTGATCAGCGTCAACGAGTGCGATCCCCTGCGCGACGAGGGCATCGAGTTCTACCGCTTGCTGCTGCGGGCCGGCGTGGCCGCCCGCGGTCGCCAGGTCATGGGCACGATCCACGGCACCGAGATCTTCGCCATGTCGTGTCCCGACATCAGCCGCGACACCGCCGCCGACCTGGCCAAGTTCTGCCGGGAGATCTAGTCGCGACGCCCCTTTTGCCGAACCGGTAGCCAGATGGGCGCGTTCTGACGGACCATTCTCGCTACCAGTTGCCGCAGGGGAGATTTTTTTGCGTCGGCGGTAGGGCTGCCGTACCGTCGGCCGGGTTGCCTCATCGCGGGCCGTCACTTCCTCCTTTCGGACTTTCCCTCCCGTAGCGCCTTGCTGGTCAAGGCCGTCCCGTTCGGGAGATCCCATGAAGTGTTTCCCTCGCGCCGTCATCGTCGCGTGTGTCCTGCCGCTCGTCGTGAGTGGTTGCAGCAGCCCGGCGGTTGTGCCGCCGCCCATCATCGAGCCGGCGCGGTCGCCCGGCGCACTGCGCCCCCCGTCGACCCCGACGACCCCGACGATCCCGGCGGACGCGGGGCCGAGACCGACCCTTTCCGTCCCCGATGTCGCGGTGGTGCGAATGGTGCACCACCGGTTCATGGTCGACGTCTACGCCACCGACGGCCGGGTGGCCGGCAGTCATGGCCGCATCGAACGGGCTGAGGAGATCGTGGTCGACCCGCAACTCCAGCGGCTTCGGGAGCTGGCCGACGACTATGCCGCGACGGGTCGGTACGCGGTCAGCCCGGGCTACGAATCCAACGTCGTGCACGCGTGGATCGAGGGCGATGTGGCCCACGTCGTCGATTGTTCCCGCGATCGCGGCGAGCTGTTCGAGCCCGACGGCGCGGTGGTGCTGCGGGCCGATGACTTCTTCAAGCTGCGCGAAACCGAGTTGGTCCGGCTCGACGGGCGCTGGATGGTGCGCGAGTTCTACACCGGGGGTGATCTGCGGTGCGACCCGACCGACTCTCGCTAGTGCGGCTGGTGGCTGCGCTTCTGGTCATCGTCGCGGTGTGGATTGCCGACGCAGGGGCCCGGGCCGACGGTTCCGAGGGTGATCCCGGCTCGAACGTCTTCGTCGAGAGCCGGTCGGGCCCGAACGGATCGATGGTCCTCGTCACCGGCAAGGACGGGTCGACGGTCGACCTCGGCGCCTCGATGCCGGCGTGGCTCCGCGCGTGTACCTGGCGGACCGTGTCGGCGGCCGAAGCGGCGGCGGCCGCGACGGCCGGCACCGGCGAATCGGCACCACCCGCTGATCTCTCGACCGATGCCATGGCGGAACCGTGGGCGATCGTGTTCTGCGGGCCAGGGCCCGAGGCCATCGCCCGACAGTCCGGCGTCGCGCTGAACGGTGTGCTCGGGGCGTGGGCGTTGGGTGATCGACCGCCGCAGCTCGTCGTCGACTGGATCGTGGCCCGGACCGTCGCCGAGCTGGAGATACCCGTGCTCCCCGTGGCCAGCGCGCCGGCGGGAACGGCATCGGCGCCGATGATCACGGGACTACCCACCTGGTTCTGGGTCGATGAGGCGGTGTGGCAGCCGGTGCAGGTCAACGCGCCGGAGGTGTTCGGTGTGGTGGTCACGGTCACAGCCGAGCCGGTCGGTCTCCGGGTGAGCAACCAATCGGCGTGGCGGCCCTGCGGCGCCGGTGGGCAGCCCTTCCGGCCGGGACAACCCGATCACGTGAGCCGCTGCACCCTGAGCTATGAGCATTCGAGCGCCCGTGCTCCGCAGGCCGCGGCGGCGCGTATCCGGTGGCGGGTGAGCTACGCGTGCTCAGCCCATTGTGGGCGCGCCGCCCTGGCCGATGTCGTCGTCGCCACGACCGGCGCGGTCGTGGTCGGCGAGGTCCAGGTGCTTTCGGCGGGCTCGGCAACGCCGGGTTAGGGTCGCCCCATGAGCACCGACGCCACGCCCGAGCGCAAGATCATCACCGTTCTCGAACCGGAGGACGAATACACCCACGAGCCCGACGCGGCATCGAATTACAACGAATCGATGTACCTGAATGCCTTCGACCTCGAGCAGGAGATCGGGGGATGGTTCCGGCTCGGAAACCGGGTCAACGAGGGCTACGCCGAGATGACGATCTGTACCTATTTGCCCGGTGGTCGGGTCGGCTTTCTCTACGACCGGCCCAAGATCGACAACAACGACGAGATGAACGCCGGCGGGCTGAAGATCGAGGTGATCGAGCCCTTCGAGCATCTGAAGGTCACCTTCGATGGCAAGGTCTGCCTGCTCGACGAACCGGGTCAGATGGCGAACCCCCGCCAGGCGTTCCGCGACAACCCGTTCGTCGACTGCACCATCGATCTCGACTTCAAGGGGGTGTCCCCGATGTACGGTGGCCGGCCGGCGTACGAAGACGGCAGCGACATCGAATACGACGCCGAGAAGAGCTTCGCCAAGGCCCACTACGAGCAGCACGTCGCGGTGCAGGGCGCCATGCGGGTCGGCGATGACGAGGTCGCGCTGGATGGCCTCGGTTTGCGGGACAAGTCGTGGGGGCCGCGGTACTGGCAGGCGATCTCGTGGTACCGCTGGCTGCCGATGATCTTCAGCCCCGATTTCGCCATGATGCTGTCGATCATCGGGCGCGAGGCCGATGGCTTACCGCCCCGCACGAGCGGCATGGTGCTCGAGGGCGACGAGTATCACCAGATTCGCGACTGCCGGGTCGAATCCGAATGGGACGCCGACCACTACCAGACCCGCATCAAGGCGTGGGCCAAGACCGATCACAACGAATACGACATCACCGGTGAGGTCTTGTCGCTGATCCCGCTCCGCAACCGCCGGGCGACCCCCGAAGGTGAACAGCTCTTCACCCGCATCACCGAGGCCATGACCCGCTACGAATGCAACGGCCAGACCGGCATGGGCATGAGCGAGTACCTCGATCAAGTGGTCGACGGTCGTCCCATCGGCCCGGACGTCAGTTGACCCAGTAGCCTCGCAGGCGATGACAGCACAGTTTCTCGCCGGTGGTCCCGTAGCGGACGCAGTTCTCGAAGATGTCCGGGTGCGGGCCTTGGCCCTCGCCGATCGGGGTATCACCCCCGGGCTCGGCACGATCCTGGTCGGCGATGACGAAGCCAGCGCCGGCTATGTGCGCAAGAAGCACGAGACCTGTCTCGAGGTCGGGGTGAAGTCGTTCCATCAGCACCTGCCGGCAGATGCCACCCAGGCCGACCTCATGGCCGCGGTCGAATCCTTCAACACCAACCCCGAGGTCGACGGCTTCATCCTGCAGCTGCCGGTGCCGAACGGCCTCGACGCCAACGAAGCGCTGGGTGCCATCGATCCGGCCAAGGACGCCGATGGCCTGCACCCCACCAACCTGGGCAAGCTGGTGTTGCAGCAGGCCGGCCCCCGGCCCTGCACGCCGGCCGGCATCCAGGCCATCCTGCTCCACTACGGCATCGAAGTCGCCGGCAAGAACGTGGTGATCGTGGGTCGGGGCCCCACCCTCGGCCGACCGCTGTCGTTGCTGCTCACCCTGAAGGAGCCGGGCGCCAACGCCTCGGTCACCGTCGTACACACCGGCGTGCCCGACATCGGTGCCTACACCCGTGAAGCCGAAATCGTCGTGGCGGCCGTCGGTGCGCCGAGCTGCGTCACCGCCGACATGGTCAAGCCCGGCGCAGTGGTGGTCAGCGGCGGCATCTCCTGGGAGGGGCGGCGCCTGCTGCCCGACGTCGACGAGGATGTCAACGAGGTCGCGAGCTGGGTGACCCCTCGGCTCGGTGGCGTCGGGCCGACGACGGTCGCGCTCTTGCTGAGAAACACCATCGAGGCCGCGGAGTCGGGCGCCGGTACCGGCTAGAGTCGCCGTCTATGGCAGACAAAATCACAATCAACGCCGACAGCTCGCTGAACGTCCCGGACGAGCCCATCATCCCGTTCATCGAAGGCGACGGCATCGGTGTTGACATCTGGCCTGCGGCGCGCTCGGTGCTCGACGCGGCCGCGGCAAAGCACGGCAAATCGATCGAGTGGATCGAAGTCCTGGCCGGCGAGAAGGCCTTCAACGAAACCGGCGATTGGCTGCCCCAGGCCACGATCGATTCCTTCAACGAACACCTCATCGGCATCAAGGGCCCGCTCACCACACCGATCGGTGGTGGCTTCCGCAGCCTCAACGTCGCCATCCGTCAGATCATGGATCTCTACGTCTGCCTGCGCCCGGTGCGTTGGTTCAAGGGTGTGCCGTCGCCGGTGAAGCAGCCCGAACTGGTCGACATGGTGATCTTCCGAGAGAACACCGAGGACATCTATGCCGGGCTCGAGGTCGAAGCCGGCACGCCTGAAGCAGCCAAGATGCGCGAGATGCTGCTCGACGGGTTCGGCTGGGAGATCGCCGACGATGCCGGCATCGGCGTCAAGCCGATCTCCAAGACCGGCTCGCAGCGGCTCCAGCGGGCTGCGGTCCAGTACGCGGTGCGGCGCGGCCGCAAGCGGGTGCACTGGGTGCACAAGGGCAACATCATGAAGTTCACCGAGGGTGCCTTCCGCAATTGGGGCTACGACCTCATCCGCGAGGAGTTCTCCGATGTCGCGGTCGGCTGGGACGACTGCGGGGGCGATCCTGGCGACAAGATCCTCGTGCAGGATGCCATCGCCGACATCGCGCTCCAGCAGGTGCTCACCCGCCCGGCCGAATTCGACGTCATCGCCACCATGAACCTGAACGGCGACTACCTCTCCGACGCCCTGGCCGCCCAGGTCGGCGGCATCGGCATCGCGCCGGGCGCCAACATCAACTACGTCACCGGGCACGGCGTGTTCGAGGCCACCCACGGCACCGCACCCAAGTACGCGGGCCAAGACAAGGTCAACCCGTCGTCGGTGTTGCTGTCGGGCGTGCTCATGTTCGAGCACCTGGGTTGGCAGGAAGCCGCTGACGACATCGTCCGCGCGGTCGAAGCCACCATTGGCGACAAGGTCGTCACCTACGACTTCGCCCGCATGCTCGACGGCGCGACCGAGGTCAAGTGCTCGGAGTTCGCCAGCGCCATCATCGACCGCTTGTAGAAATCAGGGCGGCGTGATTCGCCCAGCCCGGTAGCGTTGCCTGGGTAATGGCGACGTTCACCGGGGAGCTCCACGACGACGCCGTGGTCGACAGCGTCTTTCGGCGCGGCACACGGCTGATCGGGCGATCGTTGAAGATCGCTCCGATCCCTCATGCCGTGGCCATCAGCGGCGCGGTCGTGTTCGCCATCGCCGCCGTTGCATTGACCCGAGTGCTGGGTTGGGCGACCGACGAGATCATCGAACCGGGGCTTGACGGCGATGGCGTGACCAACGCGCAGCTGCTCGGCGCCGTCCTGGTGATCATGGCGGTCGGCATCGTGCGCGGCATGGGCGCGTTGGTGCGCCGCTACTACTTGGCCAAGGCCGAATACGCGACCCAGCTGGAATGGCGGCGCCAGCTCTTCGATCAGTACCTCGAGCTCCCGGTGGCGTTCCACCAGTCGCGGCCGACCGGCGAGCTCCTGGCCCACGTCGACGCCGATGTGTTGACCGCGACGTCGGTGCTGAAGCCCCTGGCCTTCGCGGTGGGCACGATCGCTCTGGTGGTCGCCTCGTTCGGCAGCCTGCTCGATGTGCACCCCTACCTCGCCCTGGTCGCGCTGGTCCTGTTCCCGCTGCTCGCGATCATCAACCAGGTGTACACCCGCAAGGTCGAAGCTCCGTCGGCCCGCGTGCAGGCCCTGATCGGCGACGTCACCAACATCGCCCACGAGAGTTTCGACGGCGTTTTGGTGGTCAAGACGCTGGGTCGCGAAGAAGCCGAGATCGACCGGTTCGAGGCGGCGGCCGATCGGTTGAGGAACGAACGCATCATTGTTGGTCGGCTCCGTGCACTGTTCGAGCCGGCGATCGATGCCCTGCCCAACGTCGGCATCGTGGCGCTGTTGCTCATCGGCGTCTGGCTGGTCGATCAGGGTTCGGTGACGGTCGGCGATGTCGTCGGCTCGATGGCGTTGTTCACCATCTTGGCCATGCCGATGCGCATCGTCGGCTTCTTCTTGGAAGAGATGCCGCGCTCGGTTGTGGCCCTCGACCGGGTCGACCGGGTTCTGACCGAACCGCGACCGGTTCGCCACGGCGCCCGTCGCGAGAAGTTGCCGGCCGGCCCGCTCGGTGTCGAGTACCTGGCCATCGCGCTGGACTACGGCGATCAGCGCATTCTGAACGACGTCGACATGACGATTGCGCCCGGCGAATCGGTCGCGATCGTCGGGTCGACCGGCAGTGGCAAGTCGACCATCGCCCGCCTGTTGGTCGATCTCGACGTGCCGGCCCTGGGCCAGGTGCGGGTGGGTGGGGTGCCGGTGGCCGATCTCGACCCGGCCGAGCTCCAGCGCGCGGTCGCCATGGTCTTTCAGGAGACGTATCTCTTCGCGGCATCGGTCGCCGACAACATCGCCCTCGGTCGCGACGTCAGCCGCGCCGAGGTCCTCGAAGCGGCCCGCTTGGCCGGCGCCGCTGACTTCATCACCGCCATGCCCGACGGCTACGACACCATCGTCGGCGAGCGGGGTATCACCTTGTCGGGCGGTCAGCGCCAGCGGGTCGCCCTGGCTCGAGCCTTGGTGGGGCGGCCTCGCGTGATGTTCCTCGACGATGCCACCTCAGCCGTCGATCCGGTCATCGAAGCGCAGATCCTGGACAACCTCCGCAGTGCCGGCGATCTCACGCTGCTGGTCGTGGCTCACCGCCTTTCGACGATCAAGCTGGCCGATCGGGTCGTGTTCATCTCCGGCGGCACGGTTGTGGCGACGGGCTCCCACACCGAGTTGCTGGCCCGCCCGGACTACGCGGCGCTGGTCCGGGCCTACGAAGAGGGCAGCCTGTGACCGCGCCCGTCCCGGCGGTCGAGAAGCCCGAGGTCGGCGCCATGGAGGTGCTGAGGCGCGGCCTGGCGATCAGCCCCGAACTGAAGACCGGCTTCGTGTTCACCGCCGCGATGGCAGTGCTGACCGCGCTGGGCCAGCTCACCATTCCGATTCTCATCCAACAGATCCTCGATCGCGGCCTCGACGATGACGGCGTCCGTACCGGCTTCGTGGTCGGGGCCAGCCTCGTCGCGCTGGGCATCATGGTGGTCGTGTTCCTCGCCAGCCGGTTCACGTACAACCGGCTGGTGCGGGTGGCCGAGACCATGCTGGTGCGGCTGCGGGTCCGAGCCTTCAGCCACATCCATCGCCTGTCGTTGGCCGATCACACCGACACCCGGCGCGGCGTGCTGACCGCCCGGGTGACGAGCGATGTCGAGACCCTCGAACGGTTCGCGCAATGGGGCGCGATCGCCTGGATCGTGAACAGCGTCGTCATCGTCGGCACCTTGACGGTGATGTTCTCCTACGCCTGGCTGCTCACCCTGGTACTGATCGTGGTCTACCTGCCGCTGGGCCCGCTGCTGCGTACGGTGCAGCGCCGTCAGTTCGCCGCCTACGACCGGTTGCGGGGGCGGGTGGGGGACATCATGGGCTATACGTCCGAGGCCGTCTCCGGTGCGCCGACCATCCGGGCCTACGGCTACGGCGAGCCGGTCCGTCGGCAACTGGCCGACGCCAACCAGCACCAGTACGACGCCCAGCTCGGGGCGCACAAGTTCTTCGCCTATCTGGCGCCGCTCACCGACATCTTCGGGGCGATGGCACTCTCGTCCGTCGTGGCGATCGGCGTCTGGTGGGGAGCCGACAACGGCATGACGTCGGGTCAGCTCGTGGCCTTCTTGTTCCTGGCCACGATCTTGCTGAACCCGATCGCATCGATCGGCGAGGTGCTCGATCAGACCCAGATCGCCCTCGCTGGCTGGTGGCAGATCCTGCAGCTGCTCGATCAACCGATCGAGATCGTCGAACCTGCCGATGGCGTCGAGTTGCCCCGTGGCCCGCTCGACATCAAAACGGACGGGCTCGAGTTCGGCTACCGCACCGGTGGCCGCGTGCTGCACGGCGTCGATGTCGACATCCCGGCCGGCACGAACGTCGCCGTGGTGGGCGAGACCGGCTCGGGCAAGACGACGTTCGCCAAGCTGCTGGCTCGGTTGGCCGACCCCACGGCCGGTTCGATTCGGCTGGGGGGCATCGAGTTGCGCGAAGCGAGCCCGGAGTCGCGGCGCCACGCCATCCGGATGGTGCCCCAGGACGGCTTTCTGTTCGACACCACCGTGGCCGAGAACGTGCGTTTCGGTGAGCCGAGCGCCTCCGATCTCGACATCGAGGCCGCGTTTGCCGAGCTGGGGCTGGCCTGGTGGCTGGCCCAGTTGCCCGAGGGCATCCACTCGCCGGTGGGCGAACGGGGTGAATCGCTGTCGGTCGGCGAGCGCCAGCTCGTGGCCCTCGCTCGGGCTCAGCTGGCCGACCCCGGCCTGCTGATCCTCGATGAAGCGACCAGCGCGGTCGACCCCGAGACCGAGCAAGCCCTCGCCACCGCGCTCGAACGGTTGGCTCAAGGCCGCACCACCCTGTCGATCGCCCACCGGTTGTCGACCGCCGAACGGGCCGACCTGGTGTTGGTCTTCGACGCCGGCGAGTTGGTGGAGGTCGGCCCCCACGCCCAGCTGGCCTCGGGCGGTGGGTTCTACCAACGGCTCTACGAGTCCTGGATCGGCAACACCCGCGAGGTCGCGTAATATCCTCCCGCAGGCTCGATTCGTCGCTGGCGCTCCTCGGACTCGCGCTGCGGCTGCGCCGGAGGCGGCGAGCCGGCCTTCGCTACCGCTACGGCCTGGATTGCCCGGTTGATTTGAAGCAACGTTGGCCCGTGCCGGCTTCTCTTGCCGCCCAGCCGCCCGTGGCGGAAGCGTCGTGGGCCCCGGTATAGGCGGAGGTCAGCAGGTTCGCTACGATCGGCGACGGTCTGCAAACACTTCAGGAGTCATTGTGAGCAAGAGTCCCGTTCGAGTCGCCGTCACCGGTGGCGCTGGCCAGATCGGCTATGCGCTGCTGTTTCGTATCGCCAGCGGCCAGATGCTCGGCCCGGATCAGCCGGTCATCCTCCAATTGCTCGAGATCACACCGGCCCTCGGCGCCCTCGACGGCGTGCACATGGAGCTCGAGGATTGCGCCTTCCCGCTGCTCGAAGGCGTGGTGAAGACCGACGATCCGAACGTGGCGTTCGCCGACGCCGACTATGCGCTGCTCGTCGGCGCGATGCCCCGCAAGGATGGCATGGAACGGGCCGACCTGCTGGAGGCCAACGGTGGCATCTTCGGTCCGCAGGGCAGAGCCATCAACGATCACGCCAGCCGTGACATCAAGGTTCTCGTGGTCGGCAATCCGGCCAACACCAATGCCCTGATCGCCCAGTCGGCGGCGCCCGGCATCGATCCGGGCCAGTTCACCGCCATGACCCGCCTCGACCACAATCGGGCCATGAGCCAGCTCGCGGCCAAGACCGGTCAACCGCTGTCGGCCATCAAGAAGATGACGATCTGGGGCAATCACTCGGCCAGCCAGTATCCCGATTTGTTCCATGCCGAGGTCAACGGCGAGAACGCAGCCGAGTTGGTGAACGACCAGGCCTGGCTCGAGAACGACTTCATCCCCACCGTGGCCAAGCGGGGCGCCGCGATCATCAAGGCCCGTGGCGCGTCGTCGGCCGCATCGGCGGCCAACGCCGCCATCGATCACATGCACGACTGGGCACTCGGTACGCCGGAGGGCGACTGGGTGAGCATGGCCATCCCGTCCGACGGCAGCTACGGCGTGCCCGAGGGCATCATCTCGTCGTTCCCCGTCACCTGCTCGGGTGGCGCGTACCGCATCGTGCCGGGGCTCGAGATCGACGAGTTCAGCCGCAGCCGGATCGACGCATCGGCAGCCGAACTGGTCGGTGAACGCGACACCGTCGCCGACCTCGGCCTGATCTAGACCTCGATCTCGTGGCCGACGACGACACGAAGACCGAGGCCCTCGCCGACGACCCGCGCCCCGACGATCTCACCACCGCCAAGAGCCTGCTGCTGGTCAATACCGGCGACGGCAAAGGGAAGTCGACGGCCGCGTTCGGGGTGATGTTGCGGGCCCTGGCCATGGGGTGGCCGGTGGCCGTCGTCCAGTTCCTGAAGTCGGGGGACTGGAAGGTAGGCGAGGAGAAGATGGGTCGTCAGCTCGGCGTCGAGTGGCATGCCCTGGGGGAGGGGTTCACCTGGGACAGCGACAACATCGAACACGACAAGGGCATCGCCGGCGCCGCGTGGGCCAAGGCCAAGGAGCTCATCGAGGCCGGCGAGCACAAGCTGGTGCTGCTCGACGAGATCACGTACATGCTCAGCTGGGGCTGGATCGATGTCGACGACGTGCTGGCCACGCTGGCGAATCGTCCCGAGCACGTGAACATCGTGTGCACCGGGCGTGACGCGATCAATGGGCTGATCGAGATCGCCGACACCGTGACCGAGATGCGCAACGTCAAACACGCCTACGACCGTGGCATCGTGGCCAAGAAGGGCATTGATTATTGATTCTGCAGTTTGGTTCCGATACAGCGCTGTACCGCCGGCTGCGAGGTCGCCGTCTTCCCTGCCGACGAACTCTGCATACCGTGTGAGGTCGGCCCCACCTGCCTCACCCGCCCCCTCCTCCGCCGCTAACCCCGAAAGCGGTCTCTGACACCAGCAGGGGCCGGGCGTGAGGAGATTCCGGTCGTTCGTTGGAATTGCGGGATTGCGTAGAACATAACGATATGTTTAT
>JABDJW010000207.1 GCA_013002375.1 Acidimicrobiales bacterium
TTCGAGGTCGAGGAGAGGGTCTGCCCGAGCGGGCTGACCGTCGCGGTCGTGACCAGCGCGGTGAGCTCGTCGAGGGCGGCCTCGAGCAGGTTGACCCCGTCGGGCTGCTGGACTGCATCCGGTGCGGCTGGGTCGCCGGCGACCTCGTTCTGCACCACGATGTCGGTGCCGCAGCCCACCACCAGAAGCGTGGTGAGGATGAACAGGGTGCCGATTCTGCGCATGAGCCATGCTACTCGGCCGACCCGGCCGCACTAGGTCTCGGAGGTGACCATTCGGTAGGCTCGGCGGTTCGGTTCCGGCCGCGCCACGATCGCGGTCGGTTGCACGCAGCAGCGCCCGGCCGGGCGCGGAAGGTAAGGCACGTGGCGCACAAGGTAGGCATCATCGGCGGTGATGGGATCGGTCCCGAGGTCATCGCTGAAGGGCTCAAAGTCATTGATGCCGCCGGCATCGAACTCGACACGGTCGACTACGACTTGGGCGGCAGCCGGTACCTGAAGGACGGCACGGTGCTCGACGACGCCACCATCGACGAGTGGCGGGGGCTCGACGCGCTGTACCTCGGCGCGGTCGGCACGCCCGACGTGCCCCCCGGCGTGATCGAGCGGGGCCTGTTGCTCAAGATGCGGTTCGCCCTCGATCTCTACATCAACCGTCGCCCGTTCGTCGCCCCCGATGGCTCCCATGATTTCATCGTCATCCGCGAGAACACCGAGGGCACCTATGCCGGCGAGGGAGGGTTCCTGCGCCACGGCACGCCCCATGAGATCGCGACCCAGGGCTCGGTCAACACCCGCCACGGCGTCGAGCGCTGCGTGCGGTATGCGTTCGGGCTGGCCCGGTCTCGGCCTCGGAAGCACCTCACCCTCGTGCACAAGACCAATGTCTTGACCTTCGCCGGCGATCTGTGGGAACGCACGTTCAACGAGGTCGCCGCCGATTTCCCCGATGTCGATACCGCCTACAACCACGTCGACGCGGCTTGCATCTACTTCGTGCAGTCGCCCGAGCAGTACGACGTGATCGTCACCGACAACCTGTTCGGCGACATCCTGACCGATCTCGGTGGGGCGGTTTCGGGCGGCATCGGGTTCGCATCGTCGGCCAACCTGAACCCCGAGGGCGTGTCGATGTTCGAGCCGGTCCATGGTTCGGCCCCCGACATCGCCGGCCAGGACAAGGCCAACCCCACCGCCGCGGTGCTCTCGGGCGCCATGATGCTCGACCACCTGGGCGAAACCGACGCCGCCGACCGCATCCGGGCCGCGTGCGCCGATACTGAAAGTCTGGTGGGCTCTACGGTCGAGGTGGGCGATCTGATCGCCTCCCGCCTGTAACGCTCCGCCGCCCGATCTCAGCTTCAAATCCGGAGACGAACCATGCCAATCGAACCCACCGAGAAGATCTGGATGAACGGCCAGATGGTGCCCTGGGCCGACGCCCAGATCCACGTGCTCACCCATTCGTTGCACTACGGCACCGGTATCTTCGAGGGCATCCGGGCCTATGAAACCGCCGAAGGGCCGGCCGTGTTCCGGCTGACCGAGCACATCGAGCGGCTGCACAACTCGGCCAAGATCCTCATGATGGATCTGCCCTATTCGGTCGACGAACTCGTCGACGCGACGAAGCAGGTCGTGCGCGAGAGCGGCCTTCCGTCGTGTTACATCCGCCCGATCGCGTACTACGGCTACGGCGAGATGGGCCTGGCCACCAGCGCCTGTCAGACCGACGTGGCCATCGCCTGCTGGCCGTGGGGTGCGTATCTGGGCGACGACGCCCTGACCAAGGGCGTGAAGCTGAAGATCTCGTCGTGGCAGCGTCACGATCACAACATCATGCCGCCGGCGTCGAAGACCACCGGCAACTACGCCAACTCCACGCTGGCCAAGATGGAAGCGCTGCGGGCCGGCTACGACGAAGCGGTCATGCTGAATCGGGCCGGCTTGGTCGCTGAGTGCAGCGGCGAGAACCTCTTCGTTTCCCGGGGCGGCAAGCTGATCACCCCGCCGCTCTCGTCGGGCGCGCTCGAAGGCATCACCCAGAACTCGGTCAGCGTCATCGCCCGTGATCTCGGACTCGAGGTCGAGATCGGCGACATCGCCCGTAGCGATCTCTACATCGCCGACGAGATGTTCGTCGTCGGCACCGCGGCCGAAGTCAGCGCGGTGAACTCGGTCGACGACCGTCCGCTGCCGTGCCCAGGTCCGGCGACCACTGCGATCGCCGAGGTCTACGCCGCGGCGGTTCGGGGCAAGGACGATCGTTACCTGAGCTGGTGCGAGTCGGTCGCATGAGCAGCGACCGGACCTCGGGCGATCGGGCCCCCGACGATCCCGCCCCGCCGGTTGACCGTTCTCCCGTCTACCAGCCCGAATGGCCGAAGGCGGTCGAGATCTTCGACACCACCTTGCGCGACGGCGCCCAGTTCGAGGGTATCTCGCTGACCGTCAACGACAAGCTGCGGGTGGCCGAACAGCTCGACAGCCTGGGCGTGCACTGGATCGAAGGCGGCTGGCCGGGCGCCAACCCCAAGGACGAGGAATTCTTCGATCGCGCCCAGCGCGAACTCGATTTCTCGGCCAGCAACCTGGTGGCCTTCGGCATGACCCGGCGCCCGCAGGGCAAGGTCGATGTCGATGAGACGCTGGCCAACCTGCTCGGGGCCAACACCGAGACGGTCTGCATCGTGGGCAAGTCGTGGGACTACCACGTGACCCAAGCACTGCGTGCCACCCTCGACGAAGGGGTCGCGATGGTGCGCGAGTCGGTCGAGTTCCTGAAGGCGGCCGGGCGTCGGGTGTTCTTCGATGCCGAACACTTCTTCGATGGGTATCGCCGCAACCCGGAGTTCACCCTGCGGGTGCTCGAAGCGGCTGCGATGGGCGGGGCCGACTGTCTCGTGTTGTGCGACACCAACGGTGGCTCGTTGCCCCACGATGTCGAGAGCACGGTGCGCGAGGTCGTCGAGCACTTCAGCGGCACCCAGGTGGGCATGCACACCCAGAACGACACCGGATGCGCGTTGGCCAACGCAGTGGCCGGCGTGCGGGCCGGCGCGACCCACGTGCAGGGGACGATGAACGGCTACGGCGAGCGCACCGGCAACTGTGATCTCACCGCGTTGGTGCCCAACCTCACGCTGAAGATGGGCATCGAGACCCTGCCCGAGGGCCGCATCGAGCGGCTCACCGTCGTGTCGCACGCAGTGGCCGAGATCGTCAATCTGGCGCCGCAGCCGCAGCAGCCCTACGTAGGCGCCTCGGCGTTCGCTCACAAGGCCGGCCTTCACACGTCGGCCATCGCGCGCCGACCGGACAGCTACGAACACATCGCACCGCAAGCGGTCGGCAACGACACCCGGTTCCTCGTTTCTGATCTCGGCGGCCGGTCGACGCTCGCGTTGAAAGGCGAGGAATTCGGTGTCGACCTCGATGGCGCCCAGCTGGGCGAACTCAGCGACAAGCTGAAGCAGCTCGAGCATGCCGGCTACTTCTTCGAAGCGGCCGAGGCCTCTCTCGAGCTCTTGATGCGTGAGGCCCAGGGCTGGGTGCAGCCCTTCTTCGAACTCGAGTCCTACCGCACCTCGGTCGATCATCGGTCGGGTTCTGGTGCTCGGGTCTGGAACGACGTCGACGCCGACCTGGTGACCGAGGCCGTCGTGAAGCTACGGGTCGGCCCCGAGCGGCTGGTCGCGGTCGGCGAGGGCAACGGCCCGGTCAATGCCCTCGACGATGCCCTGCGGAAAGCGCTGAACGGCCGGTACCCGGGCCTCAGCGACATTCACTTGGTCGACTACAAGGTTCGGGTGCTGAACTCCGGCAGTGGCACCGGCGCGGTCACCCGGGTCCTGCTCGACTCCACCAACGGCCAACGATCATGGACCACGATCGGCGTGTCGGCCAACGTGATCGAAGCCAGCTGGCAGGCGCTGGTCGACAGCATCGTGTTCGGCTTGTTGCAGGCCGCCTGAAGTCGGTCCGGCCGGCATCGGGCCGGTAGTCTGAGCCTCGATGGCTGCACCCGAGTACGTTCCCGCCCCGGCTCACCAAGCCAAGGCCTACGCATCACCACCGCGGCGCGGTGGCAGCTGGACGGCGACCCGCCCGGGGGATCTGGTGGGTGAGGACATGCCCGTCGGCGGTGGTGTCGGGTTCCAGGGTCCCGATCAGGGGTTCGTGCGGCGGCTGGTGCCGCAGTTCATCGACCGCCTCCAGCTCACCGATGGCGAGCACCGCGCTGACGTCGTCGAAGGCTGCTGCGCGGTTGCCCTGCGCCGGGCCTCGATCTTCGGACGAGCCCCCGTGAACCACGACCTCGAGTTGGCCTTCACCATGTTCGGCTTCTTCGATGTCGCGCCCGATCCCGAGCTCGTCTCCTGGCGTCGGGAACGCTTCGCCGAGCTGTCCCACACCGTGCAGCACTATGTCGAGGGCCGCCAGTTGGCCGGCTCGGTGCCCGAGGCGACCCTGCGGCTCACCCCCACGGCCGCCGCCGAGGCCTACCGAGCCAACTGGCGGACGACCGTCGGCGCCTAGCGATGGCCGGCGCCCCCAACTCGGTCGTCAAATCACGAACATCGGCGAACTGGTCCTATCGGGCCGCGTCGAGGACGCCGGTTCAGGACCAGTTCGGGTCAGGGGGGCGACAGACACAAGCGAGCGGTTCGGCGCGGCCGTGGTTCATCGCGGCCGGTGCGCTCGGTGGTGCTGCGGTTGTGCGGTCGCAGCTGCCCGCGGTCGGGCCGCTGTGCCCGATGCGCCGTTTGACCGGCGTGCCTTGTCCGGCCTGTGGCGCGAGCGAGTCCGTGGTTGCGATGTCGCGGGGCGATCTGGCCGGTGCTGCGGTCGCGAATCCGTTCGTGTTCCTGGTGGTGCTCGCGGTGCTGGCGGCGGCCCTCGTCCCGGTGGCACGCCGGGCGATCAGCGACGGCACTCGAGCCGCGGGACGTAGGCCGCTGTGGGTGCTGCCGGTCATCGCCAGCGCGTGGTGGTACCAGCTGCACCGGTTCGACCTCACCGGGTAGCCGGATCGGGAGTGGAGGAACCGATCCGGCTACCAGGGAGGAAGTGACTAGCCGCCGTAGTACGGGTCGGCGATGATGTCGCGCATCGCGTTGCGCGATGAGGTCGACGACTGCCAGATGCGGTTGCAGAACCCGCTGGCCACCGTGTGCTGGAACCAGACGACGCCGCGGACCCTCGGGTAGTCCTCCTCGATCGTCTGAGCCATGTCGCGCATCCATTGCGCCTTGCGGCCGGGGTTGGCCCAGTCTTCGGTCGCTCCGGTCTCGCCGATGAACAGCGGCTTGTTGGGATGGTTGGCCCGGGCCCAGTCGTAGAAGTAGCGCGCTTGTTCTTTCATGCTCTTCCAGCGACCGGTGCTGTGACAGCCCCACCAGTTGTAGGGATTCCAGGAGATCCAGTCGAGTACGTCGTCGCCGGGATACATCGCCTCGATCTGGGTGGCCGGGCCGGTGGACCAACCGCGGTAGTTCACGAACCACACCAGCTGTTGCGGCGCGATGGGCTCCATGATCGAGTGCACGTGGCGGAACATGCGCCGATAGTCGGCATTGGAACCGAAGCTCGGGACGTTGTCCTCGGGCTCGTGATGGAGCGAGAAGAGAATCGGGTAGCCGTTGTCCCGGATGTCGCGGGCGACCCGCCGCACAAGGTCGTCGAATTCGCCATTGGCGACCCGGACCCACGGCTTCACGCCGTTGCGGCTGGATTGGGTGATCTTCCACGACACGACCAGGTGGCGGCCTTCGTCGTGCCACCGCTGTTCGGTGTTGTTGAAGAACAGCGCGTTGCCCTCTTTGTAGAGCCGCACCGCGCCGAACTGATCGCCCAGGATCTGCTCCTGGTCGGCCAGGCTGAGCCCGCTGCTCTGGCGGCTCGTGGTGCCGAACCAAGCGCCGCACTGGGGCACCAGAAGGGCGTTCACCTGATGGCTGCAGGAGTCGTCCGGTGGTGGAGGCGGGGGAGGGGGTGGCGGCGGAATGGCACCGCCATCGTTCTCGCACTGCGTAATGGTGGCGGCCCGAACACAGCGGTCGACGCCGCCGCCGCCGCTGATCGAGCCGGTGCCGTTCGTGCCGCGAAGATCGTCGTCGTCGAGACCGCCGCGGATCTGGTCGACGCCGTTGCCGCCGATGACGAGGTCGTTGCCTTTGCCGCCGCGGATGATGTCGTTGCCATTGCCCCCGCAGATGACATCGTTGCCCCGGTAGCCGTAGATCGTGTCGTTGCCGGCGAAGGCGTTGATGACGTCGCGTCCGGGCGTGCCGTAGATGACGTCATCACCGGAGGTGCCGGTGATGGTGGCCAGCTGGCCGTTGCACTTGGCCGCGGCCGACGCGGGGGCGACCGCCAGGAGGGAGGTGACCAGCGTCGCCACGACGAGCGCGACACCGGACCGAAGGGTGGTGCGCATTGCACTCCTTGATCGTGATCGGATCGGCGGGGAAGCGCTCGGGACGGGCCCGGCTCCGATGACTTTGCGGGCGTGACCGTAGTGAGACGAATCCGCTTTGCCAAGCAGTTCCGGACGGAATCTGAACATTTCTTCCCGGCGAACGCGAGCTGTGAAAAACGATCGTCAGGTCGCGCCGCGCGTGGTGACGTGAGACGTTCGGCACGCGGCCGATAGCCTCGTTTCGTGCCTGCACCTCGTGTTCGATTCGCCCCCGCACCAACCGGCTACCTGCACGTGGGGTCGGCGCGTTCCGCGCTCTTCAACTGGCTCTACGCCCGCAGCACCGGCGGCACCTTCGTACTCCGTATCGAGGACACCAACGCCGAGCTGGCCAAGCCCGAGTTCTATGCCGCCATCACCGACCCGCTGGAGTGGCTCGGCATCGACTGGGACGAGGGCCCGTACTACCAGTCCGAACGCACCCAGCTCTACCTCGACGCCATCGATCGTCTGCTGGCTTCCGGCCAGGCCTATCACTGCGATTGCAGCCGGGAGGCCATCGACGAACGCAACCGCGCCGCCAAACGCTCGGGGTACGACGGGTTCTGCCGGGATCGGGGTATCGATGCCGGCGCCGACACCGTCGTTCGTTTTCGCACGCCCGACGACGGCCAGACGCTGGTGGCCGACCTCGTTCGGGGCGACGTGCTGTTCGAGAACGCCGAGCTCGAGGATTTCGTGATCCGCCGGAGCAACGGCTCGCCGGTGTTTCTGGTGGCCAACGCGGTCGACGATGCCGACATGGGCATCACCCACGCGGTACGGGGCGAGGATCTGCTCAACACCACCCCGAAGGTGCTGTTGTTGTGGCGGGCCCTCGAGCTCGGCCCCGAACCCACCTACGCCCACCTGCCCCTGCTGGTCGGGGCCGATCGCAAGAAGCTGTCGAAGCGCAAGGATTCGGTGGCGCTCAGTGACTTCCGCGACGAAGGCTTCCTGCCGGAAGCGATGGTGAACTACCTGGCCCTGCTCGGCTGGAGCACCGGCGACGATCAGGAGATCCTGTCGGTCGACGAGCTCATCGCCCGGTTCGACCTGGCCGACGTCAACAAGGCTCCCGCGTTCTTCGACATGACCAAGCTCGAACACATCAATGGGCTGTACCTGCGGGCCCTGACCCCGTCCGAGTTCGCGGCCCGGGCGATGCCCTACGTCACCGCCGCCGATGTGCCGTGGGCCGCGGCCGACTTCGACCCCGCACGGTTCGAAGCCTTCGTGCCCCTGATCCAGGAGAAGGTCTCGAAGCTGTCCGAGGTGCCGGGCGCGGTCGACTTCTTGTTCGTCGCCGATCCTCCGTTCGACGACGCATCGTGGGAGAAGGTCATGGTCAAGGGCCCTCAGCCCGCCGAATTACTCGACGGCGCGGCCGAAGTGTTGGCCGACTGCGAGTGGTCGACGGATGCGGTGAAGGATGCGGTGTTCGCCATGGGTGAGGGCCTCGGCGTCAACAAGTCGAAGACCCAGGCACCGGTTCGGGTCGCCCTGACCGGCCGCACCGTCGGCCCGCCGCTCTTTGACGCCATCGCCAATCACTTCACCCGGGAGGAAACGCTCCGGCGTATCGCTCGGGCGCGAGCGGCGCTCTAGGTCGGCCGATGCTGCGCCGCCGGACGGACGAGCTCGACGAGCCTCGACGGTGGTCGTGGTGGGTGCGGGTGCTGCTGGCCTTGCCGATCCTCGGCATCGGGTACGTCGGCTTCAACGCGGTCGCCGTGCAGCGGGCATCCGACGGCCACGATCCGCGTCCGGCCGACGCCATCGTGGTGTTGGGCGCGGCCCAGTACGACGGCGTGCCGTCACCGGTGCTGCAGGCCCGGCTCGATACCGCGCTCGAGTTGTTCGAGGCCGGTTGGGCCGACCTCATCGTCACGACCGGCGCGAACCAGCCGGGCGATCGCTTCACCCAGGGCTTCGCCGGCTACGATTACCTGCGTGACGCCGGCCTGGCCGATTCCGACATCCTGGTCGTGGTCGATGGCGCGGACACGTACGAGGAGTTGTCGGCCACCGCACTGCAGCTCGACCGCCGCGATCTCTCCTCGGTGATTCTGGTGTCCGACCCGTTTCATTCGCTGCGGGCCGAACACATCGCCCGTGAGGTCAACCTCGATGCCGTCGTCGTGCCGACCGACGTCGAAGAGTCAGGCCAGCGGTTCCTGCGCGAAACCGCGGCGGTCTCGATCGGCCGCATCACCGGATTTCGTCGCCTGAGCAACTGGTTCTGAGCAACTGGTGCTGGGCCAGCGTTCTGCGGGGGCGGAGCAGAGGCCGCCGAACCGATCCGATCGGTGCCACGTGGGCGGCACCGGATCGGATCGGTCCGGGGAAGCGTGCGACCTGGGTTGTGGACGCTTACTGATTCACCAGCCGGTACTCATCGTTCTCGGCGTTGGTGATGCACGTGTTGAGCTCGTCAAACGCGATGCCCGGGCACGGGTAGTTGAACACCATGCGGTGCGTCGCGTCGGGCATCGAGGGCTTCCCGGGTGCGATCGATGCGGGCAGACCGTCGGGCAAATCGACCGGGCCGAGGTTCACCAGTGCCGTCTCGATGTCGGCGCGAGTCGGGTTGTCGCCGGCGTCGTAGATCGCCCGGAGGCCAATGCGGAGCTGGGCACAGACGCCGCTGGCCATCCCGTACCCGGACGTGCCCTCGTCGTACGCGGTGTGGACCTCGCCTCCCATGGCCTGATACGTGTCGTTGCACATCTCGTTGAAGGTGTACGGCGACTGGGTCGGGTCGTTGACGAAACCGGTGTTGGCATCGTCGATGATGATCGATCCGTTGTACAGCTCTCCGGCTGCTTCGCCGCCGAACTGCACCACCTTCGATTCGACCAGATCGCCCGCGTGGCTGTTGAAATCGCTCTGGTAGAACTGGACCTCGCCGGGCTCGAAGCCCTGGGTGACCATCTCGTTGACGTAGCCGGGCAGCGAGACGACGTTCAAGGTATTGAACATCACATCGATGCCGGCATCGAGCATGTCGCCGACACTGTCGAGCACACCGATGTCACAGGTCGTACCACCGGCGCAGCCGATGATGCTCACGACCGGAACGCTGAGGCCTTCGCTCTGCAGTCGTGCCGCAAAGGCCTCGACCGGTTCGTCCTGGCCCGGGGTATCGGGCGCCACGACGCCGATCGTCTTGCCCTCGAGTTCGCCGGTCGCGAGGAGCTCGTCGCCGAGATACTGC
Organism: Acidimicrobiales bacterium; assembly: GCA_013002375.1. GTDB lineage: Bacteria > Actinomycetota > Acidimicrobiia > Acidimicrobiales > SHLQ01 > JABDJW01. The sequence goes on from JABDJW010000207.1 coordinate 9,680, forward strand.
AGGCTTTCCTCGAGCGTGGGCGACACGGTGATGAGTCGGCCGCCCGAACGGTCGTAGTACTCGCGCGGCACGCCCTGGGTGGTGATGAAGATCGTCTCGGCCCCCTCGACGATGCACAGTACGGCCGTGCCCTGGAAGCCGGTGCTGTTGGTCACGATCACCGCGTTCCGATCCTCGGTGGCTTCGACGCAGGCGGTCCTGCGCTGGGCATCGACCTCGGCACCCAGAACCGCGACGTCGATATGGGTCATGTTGATCATCCGGCCGCGGACACCACCACATTCTTCATTGACGAAATCGGCGAAAGCCGTCCACATCGCGGTGGGGTCGCCGACCGGGATGCCGAAGCCGATGCCCTCGAAGTCCTCGAGCTGGGAGCGGATCTGCACGATCTCGATCGAGTCGGCGGTGATGCCCGGGTCGGTCGCCTCGCGGTTTTCCGCTGGATCGTGGGGCCGGCAGAACGCATCGATCGGCTGGAACGGGTGGCTGCGATCGAAGCCGGCTTGGAAGTCGGCGAAAAGGCCGCCGCGCGGGTCTTCGTAGGCCAGGTCATCGTCGGGCGGCGGGTCGGTATCGCCGCCGGTCGTCGTCGGGGTGTCCGGGTCGGGATCCGGTGACGGAT
>JABDJW010000121.1 GCA_013002375.1 Acidimicrobiales bacterium
CCCACAACCTCTGTGGCACAAACACGGGCAACCTCCACCACCACAGCCCCGGAGTTCGACCCTGAAACCGAAGCCGCCGTCCTCGAGGCATACCTGGAGGCGCAACAGATCTTCTTTGATGCGCTCACGCAACCAAACGAGCTCGACCTCGACTCGATTCGCGGCGTCCGAAGCGGGGATGCCTTGGCGCAGCTCGAGCGAGTGGCTGCTGAGCTCTCCGCCGAGGGAAGTCGGCTCGCGTTTCCGAGCGAATCGGAGTTCTTGAACACCGGGTCCGTTGTCGAGATAGATGGCGACCGCGCGACCGTCGTCGGGTGCCTGATCGACGACAGCTTCGCAATCGCGCCGGACGGAACTCGAACAGACGAAGCGCTTGCGGCGCAGAGTTGGTCAGCAGCCCTCCTGAGGGACGCGGGTGTCTGGCGAGTAGGCCAGCTCAGTCTGATTGCCAGGATCGAGGGAGCGACCACGTGCGCCGACTAGCGATTCTGCTGACCTGCCTCGTCATTCCAGCAATCCCGACTAGCAATGCGGCAGCCGACCTGGGCGATCGCCAAGACGCCCCTCCCCCAACCACCGAAGTCGGCTACGACCCCGACGCGGTCGGCGTCGTCGCGGGCTACGACTACGTCGAACCGCGCGAAGTCACCTCACCCAACCGAAACGTCCCACCGGGCCGGCGGCGGATCTGCGGGTTCTTCGCCTACAACCCGGACAACCCGCCGGGCGTTGCCCAACAACCCGAAGCACCGATCGCGGGCGACGACTACTGGGTCGTCTGCCGCTGGGAAGACACTGGCGACGTGGCCGGCATCGCGGCGGTCCAGCCCTACGACCCGGCCGACCCGACCGGCGGCCTCGTCGTGACCGAAACCATGGTCACCGCCTACATGCTCAGCCTCTTCGACTTCGCGGTGCCCGACGTTCAGTTCGCGCCCCCGCCCGGGAACCAAGTCGTCAACCTCGAAACCTGGATCGGATGGCGGACTGACCCACCCGGCCAGACCCGCACCGCCCAGGCCGGCCCGGTGTGGTCCCAAGGCATTGCCACACCAATCGCGGCAACGATCGACTTCGGCACCGGCCTTCCCGGTTCCATCATCACGTGCCGCGAGTTCGAGCCGGCCTACACCCCCGACCGGCCCGCCGACGCCCAACGGCCCGCATGTGGCCGCTACACCTACGCCACCGACTCCCGCGATCAACCCGACCAGCGCTACCCCGCGACCGTCACCCTCACCTACGACATCTGGGTCACCACCAGCGAAACCGCAACGCCCTTCCTGGCCGCCACCGTCACCGGCCCGCCCCTCGCCGTCGGCATGGACGTCGCCCAACTCCAGGCTGTCATTCGCTAGCGATCGCGGCCCCGTCAGGCCCGGACGCCATGAATCGGCCCGGCGCCGTCCTTGAGCTGCGGTGCGTCGCGACCGGTGTGGAGCGCGATGATCTCAGCGACGATCGAGACCGCGGTTTCCTCCGGGGTGCGGGCACCGATGTCCAAACCGATCGGCGATTGCAGTCGGGCCAAGCCGGCTTCGTCGACGCCGGCCTCGATCAGCCGAGCCGTCCGGTTGTCATGGGTCTTGCGCGAACCCATGACGCCGATGTACCCGACATCGGTGGCCAGCGAGGAGATCACGGCGGGCACATCGAACTTGTTGTCGTGGGTCAGGATGCAGACCGCATCGCGAGGCCCGAGCGACGGCCCGACCGCGTCGAGCAACGTGTTCGGCCAACTGACTACGACATCGTGGGCCATCGGGAACCGCTGCTTGGTGGCAAACACCTCACGGGCATCGCAGACCGTGACCCGATATCCGAGGATGCGGGCCACCCGAGTGAGCGCGCCGGTGAAGTCGACCGCGCCGAAGATCAGCATCTGGGGCGGCGGCGCGAACGACTCGATGAAGACGTTGACGGCCTCTTCGCGCGCCTCGCCTTTCTCACCGTAGTGCCGCACCCCGCTGCGGCCGGCGGCGAGCTCGCCCAGCGCGTCGCGGGTCACGACCCGATCGAGATCGGCGTTGCCCAGCGTGCCCAGGGCATCGTGGCCCTGGGTCCCGCCCTCGCCGGCCACCCCAGGGCGCAGCAAAAGCTTGGCGCCGGCATGGGGGCCTTCGACGACGGTGGCCAGCGCGACCGGTTCCTCGGCTCGAATCGCTTCGGCCAAGGCGGTGAAGATCGGGCGCTCGGTCATCGGGCTGCTTCGGTCATGGGGCTACCAGTCGAGCGGTTCGAGAAACAGATGGATCGTGCCACCGCATGTCAGGCCGACCGCGAACGCTTCATCGTCGCTGTAGCCGAACGACACCATACGTCGGTCGCCGGTCTCGATGACCTCCAGCGCTTCGACGACCACCGCACCCTCGACGCAGCCGCCCGATACCGAACCGGCGACCTCGCCCTCGTCGTTGACGGCCATCGCGGCGCCCGGTTCGCGCGGCCCGGAACCGTCGGTGTCGACCACGCGGGCGATGGCGATCCGATGCCCCTTGGCCGCCCATCGATCGAGATCGTTCAGAAGTTCTTTCACATCACACCGCGCTTCGTTGGGACTGATTCGAAACCTCTTCCAGTATGCCGGTTCCGATGTGGCCTGCCGCTCGGCCGCGAGGTAGATCGCCGTCGTTGGCGATCACGGCGGCCAGGGCCTCCATCGATTCGAGGTTGTGGCCCTCGATGAACGAATCGACATGGGGCAGGGCCGCCGCCATCCCCTGCGCGAGCGGGGCATACCCCGGCGATGCCTTGAGCGGGTTGACCCACACCACCCGGTGCGACACCCGCTGCAGCCGGGCCATCTCGGTGGCCATCTCGTCCGGACTGCCGCGATCCCACCCGTCGGACAGAATCACCACCAACGAGCCGCGGGCCATTCCCCGTACGCCCCATTCGTTGTTGAAGGCGCGCAGCCCCTCGCCCAGCCGGGTGCCACCGGACCAATCGGGAACGGCTGCGGCCGCAGCGGCCAGGGCTCGATCGGGGTTGCGGCTCGACAGCTCGCGGGTGAGGCGGGTCATGCGGGTACCCAGTGCGAATGCTTCGACCCGCCGGCGGCCGACGACCGCAGCGTGCATGAACCGAATGAGCGCCCGGGCGTAGGCCTCCATCGATCCGCTGACGTCGAGCAGCAACACCACCCGCCGAGGGCGCTCCCCCGGTTCGCGAAACACCCGCCGCATCGTCTCACCATCGGCCCGGAGGGCATGTCGAACGGTGTCGCGCACGTCCATCGTGCCGCGCCCCCGTTTCGAGGTGCGCAACCGCCGCGACCTGCGGAACGGGCCGGCGAGCCGCAGGCTGGCCATCATGGCGTGCAGCTTGTCGAGTTCAGCCGGCGTGCATTCGGCGAAGTCCTTCGCGGCCAAGACCTCGGCCCGGCTGAACCGCACGGCCAAGACGTCACCGTCGTCGGCTTCGTCGTCACCGGGCGATTGGTCGGCATCATCCTGGTCATCGTCGAGGCCGAGGGTGAGCCGGTCGGCTTCGTCGACCGCGACCCCGGTGACGGCCGCGACCCGGTACCACCAGGCTCGGAAGACCTCGTCGAATTCGTCGATGTCCTCGGGCCGCCGCAACAGCGTGAGGCGCGCCGCCCAGTAGATCGGTTCCGCGTTGGCCATGCCGACCGCGGCTGCAGCCCGGCTGAACTCGACACTGGCACCGACCGGCACCTCCAGACCCACCTCGCGGAGCGCATGCACGAACCCCACCAGCTGGCTGGCGACGGCGGGGTTCTCGGTCACGGCCGAGGGGTGGCCAACAGCTGCTCGAGGCCCATGGTGCGGACGCGATCGTGATCTTCGCGGTACTTGAGCACCGCACCCAGGGTGGCATCGATGGAGTCGGCATCGAGGGTCTCGGTGCCCAGCTGGGCCAGCGCCTCGGCCCAATGCAAGGTCTCGGCGACACCGGGGGGCTTGTACAGCCCCATGTCACGCAGCTGGGAGGTGACCGCGGCAACCTGGCGGGCCAGCTCGGTCGAGACGCCGGGCGCCCGCAGGCCGAGGATCTCGACCTCGCGAGCGAAGGTCGGGTGCTCGACCCAGTGGTAGAGACAACGCCGCTTCAACGCATCGTGCACGTCGCGGGTTCGGTTCGACGTGACGATGACGATCGGCGGCGTCTCGGCCCGGAACGAGCCGATCTCGGGAACGGTGATGGCGAATTCGGACAACGCTTCGAGCAAGAAGGCCTCGAACTCGTCGTCGGCCCGGTCGACTTCGTCGACCAGCAACACGGGCGGCACCGCGCCCTCGTAGCCCATCGCCTGCAGCAGAGGCCGCTTGACCAGGAAGCGTTCGCTGTACAACTCGTCCTCAAGGGCGACGGCATCGGCCCCGGACGCGGCACCGGTGGCTTCGGCGGTACGCAGGTGCAACAACTGCTTGGCGTAGTCCCACTCGTAGACCGCCTGCGAGACGTCGATGCCCTCGTAGCATTGCAGCCGAATCAGTTCGCCACCCGACCAAGCGGCCAGCACCTTGGCAACCTCGGTCTTGCCCACGCCGGCTTCGCCTTCGAGCATGAGGGGGCGCCGTAGCGTGATGGCCAGATAGATCGCGGTGGCCAGCCCGGCGTCGGCCAGATAGTCGTGCGCTCGCAACCCGGCCACGACGTCGTCAACGGTGGAGACCGACTCGAAGGTCGGTGGCTTGGGGTCGGACATCGCCTCCATCGTACCCGGGGCTACATGTAGCGCTCGACCTCGCCCAGGTTGGCGTAGATCATCTTCACCTGGGTGTAGTGCTCGATGGCCGCCATGCCGTTCTCGCGGCCGATGCCGGAGTGCTTGTAGCCACCGAACGGCACCGATACCGGCAGCTTGTTGTAGTCGTTGATCCAGACCGTGCCGGCCTCGATGGCATCGGCGACCCGGTGGGCCCGGGCAAAGTCGGTGGTGAACACCGCGCCGGACAGGCCGTAGTCGGTGGCGTTGGCCCGGGTGAGCGCCTCCTCCTCGGTGTCGAAAGGCAGCACCGCCATCAGCGGCCCGAACACCTCGTCGGTGACGAAGGCCATGTCGTCGGTGGCGTCGGCGAACACCGCCGGGGTGATGTAGTTGCCGTCGGCCAGCGCCGGATCGTCGGGGACCTCACCGCCGACGATGTGACGGGCGCCGGAGTCCATGGCCAGCTTCATGTAGCGCATGACCTTGTCGAAGTGTTCGGCTGAAACCAGCGGACCGATCATGGTGTCGGGATCGAACGGGTCGCCGACCTTGATGGCGGCGACCCGCTCGGCCACGCCGTCGAGAAACGCCTCGTAGACGCCACGTTGGACGAACACCCGGGTGCCGTTCGAACACACTTGGCCGGTCGAATAGAAGTTGTTGGTCAACGCCGCGTTGCGGGCACTCTCGAGATCGGCATCGTCGAAC
>JABDJW010000124.1 GCA_013002375.1 Acidimicrobiales bacterium
CCCCCACGACAGCCAGGCCTGGCCCGGTAGAGACAGGCGGTATATTCGAAGCCATGGCACTCGATCTCTCCGCAACGCAGTACTACGCCGACAGCGGCCTCGAGGTGCACAGCCTGGTGGTCGGCCCGATGGACAACAACGTCTACGTGATCCGCTGCGCCCAGACCGGCGAGGCCGTCATGCTCGACGCGGCCAACGAGCACGAGAAGCTGCTGGAGCTCTGCGACGCCCTCGGCGTGCGGACCGTGCTCGAGACCCACGGCCACTGGGATCACATCCAAGCGGTCCCCGAAATCCGCAACGCGGGCTACAGCGTGCATGTCACCGAAGCCGACGCCCACATGTTGGGTGACATGGGCTACGACCAGTTGCTCGAACACGACACCGTGATCGAGGTCGGCCGGTTGCGACTGCGCACGATCCTCACCCCTGGACACACGCCCGGCTCGATGTCGTTCAAGCTCGAGGACTACCCGATGTTGTTCACCGGCGACACGCTCTTTCCGGGCGGTCCGGGAAACACCAGCTTCGAGGGCGGAGACTTCGAAACGATCATCGAGTCGATCGACCGGCTGATGTTTGCTCCGTTCGACGCCGACGTGCAGGTGCTACCGGGTCATGGCGACACGACCACCATCGGCGCCGAGCGCCCCCACCTCGCCGAGTGGATCGACCGAGGCTGGTAACCCGGGGTTGGCCGCGGCCATCGCCGCCGCCAGGCCGAACACGGCGATGTTGGGGGTGATCACCACCGCTTCGGTCACCCCGTCGAGCACGAGGAAGGCCACCACCGCGTCGATGAACGGGCCGGGGTGTGGCGGGCGGTTGCGGACGTAGGCCAGCCCGGCGCCGAGGGCCAGCAGCAGGGCCGGCACACCACCGATCACCAGCAGGTGCCCCCACAGCGAATGGGCGTTGCGCGCGCCCCAGTTGATTCGACCGTCGAACCAGGCCTCGGCGAAGTGCTCGTCGTCGAGCGCAGGGCCCACGCCGAACAGCGGATCGGCACGCGCCAGGTCGATCGACTCCTGCCAGGTGCTGGTGCGGCCTCGAACCGTCGACAGGTCGGCGCCCGCTTCGTTGCGGGAGACGATCTCCTCCAGCGGTTGATCGGCGACCTCGGGAACCACGAACACCCCGACCGCGACGGCGGCCACCGCGACGAGCATGACGAGCCGCCAGTCGAATCGATACAGCGCCGCAACGAGCAGCGCGAGCGCGAGCGCGATCCAGCCGGTGCGGCTGCGGGTGAGGTACTCGGCCACCAGACCGCCGACCACCAGCAGCCCGCCGAAGATACCGAGCGGCGCGACCGGGCTCCCGTTGCGCCAGGCTCGCCGGACGAGCGCGGCGCCGGCCAGCACCCCGACACCGGCAACGCGCGCCATCTGGTTGGCGTCGAGGCTGAGGCCGAACAACCGATCGGAGATCCAGAGGTCGTAGTCGGTGGCGACGGCGGCCACGCCGGTTGCGGCCATGAACAACGCGAACGCGCCGCCCAGCGTGGCGGCGACGGGCGTCCAGCCGCCGACCCGCTGGGCACGGATCGCCGTCGTGGCCAGCCCCCACACCGCCAGCGTCCACGCCAGGCTGGTCGTCCGGTCGGCGCTGACCAGGGCGGCGACCAGCAACCACCCGCCCAAGGCGAACAGCCAGGGCACGGACACGAGCGACCGCAACCGAACCCGGTGCCGATCGGCGAGCGAAACCACCCCGGCTGCGCCGGCGAGGGCCAGAACCAACGCGATCGACCATCCCTCGCCGGCGTCGAGGGTTTCGGAATGGCGGGCCACATCGATTTCGGCGACGGCGATGGCACCGGCGGCCAACACCAGCGAGGCGACCGTGGCGACCGGGAGCCGAGCGGCGCGGTTCGCCGTGATCATGGCGTTCGACCGCTCGCGAGCCGCTGGCCGACCAACGCCACGAAGCCGACGGCCAATCCGATGATCAGGGCGTCGCGGCCGGCGCTGGTCGCCGGGGCATCGGGCGCCGTCGCCGGGTCGACGAGCTCGATGTTGCCGAGCGCACCTTCGAGGTCGAGCTTGCGGTTGCGCAGGTTCGACAAGATCGTGCCCCGCTCGGTGGCGGTCTCGCGGTCGTCGCCTTCGCCGACCTCGAGCAGGGCGGCCTCGGCCGCAGCGATCTCGGCTTCGATCGGTTCGGTCACCGAAGCGAAGTCACGATCGATCAGGATCTGCGCCACACGATTCGCAGCACTCGCGGCGGTGTCGGCATCCGCAGCCACCACGTCGATGTCGAAGAACGCCTGCGACTTCGGTATCGCGACCTCGATGGAGTCCACCGACGCACCGAGTTCGTTCTCGACCAAGGCCTCGATCTGTCCGTCGCGCAGGGCCAACCGTTGCGCGTTGCGCACCGTGTCGTAGAACGGCCAGCGCACCTCGTCGGTGAGCGCCATGCGAGCCGATGCTTCGTACTCGTCGTCGCCACCGCTGGCCACGAACCAGGCAGCCGCGCCGGCGAGCAGGGCGACCACGACCGCAGCCGCGAGCTGACGCAGCAGCAACATCGGCTTGGCCGTGGACTCGGCGGTCGCGGCAGGGAAGTCGGGTGATTCCACGGGCACCTTTCGATGCGGCTCGCCACACCACCCGTCCGCCGGGCGGTGATGACGCCACACTGCGTGGCGCAGCGCCCGAGAGTACCGATACGTTGGCGCCCATGAAAGCCGACGACCGACCGGTCGATCCGACCCCGGTATCGACGGCCGACCTTCCCCCGACACCGACCCGGGACCGGAACATCCCGGCCCACGCCTGGCGGGAAGCTCCTGCCGCCCTGCTCGCGGCCGCCGATGACCTCGCCCACGACGGCCCGGGCCAGGCCCTGATCGCGTACAAACGGCGGCTCGGCCAATGGCTGTTGTGGCGGGCCGGTCCGGCGAAGGGAGCCGATGCTCGCTACGTGGCGATCGACGCCGACGATCTCGACCGCAGCTACACCTACCGCCTGTTCCCCGACGGGTCCGGCACCGGCATCGGCCCAGACGGCGTGACCCATGACCGCTTTCGGGCCTGGAAAGAAGCCCTGCGCGACGCCTAGGCCGATCGGCCCGAAACACCCGTCGCCGTTGACCGCCCCGGTGGAGTCCGTATCCTTCGTAGACGTGTCACTCCCCGCGGCGTCGTTGATCATTCCCGCCCACAACGAGGCCAAGACCATCGAAGCCAGCCTCCGTTCACTGCTCGACGATCCGCGCCGCGACGAACTCGACGTTCTGGTCGTGTGCAACGCCTGCACCGACGACACGATCGAGATCTGCCGATCGATCGGCGCGCCGGTTCGGGTCATCGAGTCACCGATTCCGTCCAAGGCCGCCGCGCTCGAACTCGGCCGCCAGGAAACGGCCGATACCCCCCGCATGTACATCGACGCCGACGTGATCGTGAGCCGCGGCGCCATCAGCGCGGTGATCGACGCGCTGGCCGAGCCCGGCATCCACGCCGCAGCCCCTCGCCTGGAGATCGACACCTCGCAATCGACGTGGCCGCAACGCCAGTACATCAAAATCTGGACCCAAGCGCCGTACTTCAAGGACAACCTGGTCGGCGCCGGCTTCTTCGCGGTGACCGCCGAGGGCAGCCGACGAATGGGCCCGTTCCCCGACGTCATGGCCGATGACATGTTCGCGGTCACTCGATTCCGGAGCACCGAGCGCGCCGTCGCCGAGGGAGCCACCTTCCGCCCGCTGATGAGCACCCGCCTGCGCGACGCGGTCAAGATCGAGATTCGGCGCGACCGGGGCCGGGTGCAGTTCGCCGACTGGGTCGAGAAGACCGGCGCGGTCGTGCACGACCACGGCGAGGGCAAGACCTGGATTCCCAAACTCGTGCGCGACCCGCGAAACTGGATCGGATTGCTCTTCTTCATTGGCGCCAAGACCTACGTCAAGGCCCGGCTCTACCAGAAGATCCGCTCCGGCGATCGCCCGGTCTGGACCCGCGACATCGAAGCCCGCTCGAGGGCCCACGCGGCGAATACGTCGCCACCGGCCGCCCATCCGACCACCCATGATGACCGCGACGAACCCGGCCTTCCCCGGCACCGCCCGCATCCGCATCGGCCCCGCCGACATCGACGTGCTGACGATCGACGAAACCGTCGGCCACATCATCGACGCCTCGGTCGCCGGCCGAGGTGGCTACGTGATGACCCACAACCTCGATCATCTCTGGTTGCGAAAGAACCGACCCGACTTCGATCGCGTCAGCGAAGCCGCCGATCTGGTCGTCGCCGACGGGCAGCCGCTGGTGTGGATCAGCAGGGTGCAGGGAACGCCCCTCCCCGAGCGGGTGGGTGGCATCGACATGTTCGAGCACCTGGCCGGACGGGCCGCCGAGGCCGATCGCTCACTGTTCTTGGTCGGGGGTCAGGGCACTGCGGCGGCCGATGCGGCCGCCATCTTGGTCGAGCGCCACCCGGGCCTGCGGATCGCCGGTGCGTTCTCGCCGCCGATGGGCCTGGCCGGCGATGAAGCGCGCTTGCACGAGCTGGTGGATCAGGTCGAAGCCGCCCAACCCGACATCATCGCAGTCGGCCTGCCCAGCATGCTGCAGATCGACCTCGCCGAGCGGTTCGGCGCGGTACTCCCGAGCGCGTGGGTGCTGGGCGTCGGCGTGAGTTTCTCCTTCGTGACCGGCGAGGTCTCCCGGGCCCCCCGGTGGGTGCAGCGGGCCGGACTCGAGTGGATCCACCGGATGCTGCAGCAGCCCGATCTCATGAAGCGGTACCTGGTGCACGATGCGCCGCTGGCGCTGAAGCTGCTGGCGAACGCTGCGATCACCCGGATTCGTCCCGGCGCCGCGTCCTAGCCGCTTCTTCCGTACCGGTTCTCCCACCGGCAGGATGGCTTTTCTCCTACCGGCATAGTGGTAATTGCGGCGGGCCGAATACACTGCCAGCATGAGCGGCCCGCCCCTGTTCGAGATCGACAACCTCCACGCCGGCGTCGACGACATCGGCATCCTGCGGGGGGTGAATCTCACGGTACAGCCCGGCGAGATCCACGCCTTGATGGGCCCCAACGGCTCCGGAAAATCCACGCTGGCGTCGACTCTGCTCGGCAACCCCGACTACGAGGTCACCGAGGGCGCGGTGCGCTTCCGCGGCGACGACATCACCGATTGGAGCGCCGACGTGCGCGGCAAGGCCGGCATGTTCCTCGCGTTCCAGCACCCGCAGGAAATTCCCGGCGTGTCGGTCATCAACTTCTTGCGTCAGGCCCTCTCGGCCCGCAAGGGCATCGATCTCTCGGTCCTCGAGCTCCGGCTGGCCATCATGGAGTGGATGGAACGGCTCGACATGGATCCATCGTTCGCCGATCGTTACCTCAACGAGGGCTTCTCGGGCGGCGAGAAGAAGCGCAACGAGATTCTCCAGATGGCCATCCTCGAACCGGAGATCGCCATCCTCGACGAAACCGATTCCGGCCTCGACATCGACGCATTGAAAGTCGTCGCCAGCGGCGTCCAAGAAGTGCGCAAGGATCGCCCCGAGCTCGGCGTGGTCGTCATCACCCACTTCCAGCGACTGCTCGATCACCTCCAGCCCGATCACGTGCACATCCTGATGGACGGCCGCATCGTCGACAGCGGGGGCATGGAGCTCGTCGAACGGCTCGAACGCGACGGCTACGAGTCCTGGCGATGAGCCTCGACGTCCAGGCCATCAAGGCCGACTTCCCCCTCCTGCAGCGACAGATCGACGGCGAGCGGCTGATCTACCTCGATTCGGCCAATACGTCCCAGAAGCCGGCTGCCGTCATCGAAGCCGTCGACCGCTACTACCGCACCCACAACGCCAACGTGCACCGGGGCAGCTATCAATTGGCCGTCGAAGCCACCGCCGATCTCGAAGGGGCCCGGGCCAAGGTGGCCCGCTTCATCGGTGCGCCGCACGCCCACGAGGTCATCTTCACCAAGAACGCCACCGAGGCCATCAACCTGGTCGCCCAATCGTGGGGCCGGGCCAACCTGTCGGCCGGCGATGTCGTCGTGATCTCCGACATGGAGCACCACGCCAACATCGTGCCCTGGCACATGCTGGTCGACGAGCTCGGCATCGAGCTGCGCTGGATTCCCATCGACGAACAGGGCCAACTCGATCTCACCGATCTCGATCGCCTGCTCGACGGCGCCGCCATGCTCTCGATCACCGCCATGTCGAACGTGCTGGGCACGATCAACCCGCTCGATCGGCTCATCACCGCGGCCCGGGCCGCCGGCGCCGCGGTCATGCTCGACGCCAGCCAACACGTGCCCCACATGCCGATCAACGTCGGTCGGCTGGGGGCCGACTTCGTCGCCTTCACCGGCCACAAGATGCTCGGCCCGATGGGCATCGGCGTGTTGTGGGGCCGCACCGACCTCCTGGAAGCCATGCCGCCCTGGATCGGTGGCGGCGAGATGATCCTCAACGTCACCAAGACCGGTTTCACGACCACCGAGCTTCCCTGGAAGTTCGAAGCCGGTACACCCATGGTGGGCGACGCGGTCGGTCTCGGCGCTGCGGTCGACTATCTCGAAGCGGTCGGCCTCGAAGCGATCCGCAACCACGAGGTCGCGCTCACGTCATACGCCATGCGGCTCCTGACCGATCGTCTGGGCGACCAGCTGCACCTGTTCGGTCCGTCCGAACCGGCCCAACGCGGCGGTGTCCTGTCGTTCACCCTGGGCGACGCCCACCCGCACGACATCGCCCAGGTGCTCGACCAACACAACGTGTGCGTTCGGGCGGGCCATCATTGCGCCAAGCCGCTGATGCAGGTGCTCGGCGTCGGAGCCACCACCCGGGTGTCGTTGTATCTGTACAACGACGAATCCGATATCGATGCACTGGCCGGTGGACTGGAAGAAGCCAGCGCCATGTTTGCCCTGTAGACCGTTTGGTTGTCGTCGGTGCGCCCCGGAGCGCGAGCCTGAACCTGAACCTGAACCAGAGCATGAACCTGAACCAGAGCATGAAACGGAGAACGCATGCCCGGCCTTGAAGACCTGTACCGCGAGATCATCCTCGATCACTACCGCAGCCCCCGCAATCGCGGCGAGCTCGACACCCCGCCGGCCAGCCGGACCGAGGGCTTCAACCCGTTGTGTGGCGATGAGATCGTGATCTACCTGATCCTCGACGACCCGAGCAAGGGCGACCAGGCGATCGTGACCGATGTGAAAATCGGCGGTCAGGGCTGCTCGATCTCGCAATCATCGGCGTCGATGATGTCGGTAACCGTCCTCGGCAAGACCATCGAAGAAGTGCACCAGCTCACCCAAGCGTTCAAGTCGATGATGTCGATTCACGAACACGACATCGGCGGCGACGGCAGCGAGGCCGAGGCCGGCGTGGGTGCGGTCAGCGGGGTCGAAAACCCGTCGGACGCCGTCTCGTTGGGCGACCTCGAGGCGCTCCGTGGGGTCGTGAAGTTCCCAGTTCGCATCAAATGCGCCACATTGGGCTGGAATACACTGAACCAGGCCCTCGACGATTTGCTCAATTCGAGCGTCTGACCTGCCGATTTCAAGGGCTCCGACGCCGGTTTTGGCGTGTCTGTGCGACTGTACAGGCACAGAAAACCCTGACACACTCGAATGTACCTGTGCTCCAGCCCCCCGTTACCGAACTCGCGCCTGCCGGGCGCACGCTGCTCGACTACATCGAACTGGTCCGGCGGAATCTGCTTCCCATTTTTCTGATCTTCGCGTTGTTCCTCGGGGGCACGGCGCTCTACACCAGCCGGCAGACCGAGGTCTACGCCAGCAACGCGTCAGTCCTGATCCGGACCTCCGAGAACGCGCAGCTGTTCGCGGTGGCCCAACTGAACGGGCGGGCGTTCTCGCGGTCGCTTTCGTCTGAGCAGGCCTACACCGAGAGCGATGATTTTCAGCTCGTCGCCATCCAAAACGCCGAGAGCGGCCTCATCCCCGATGTCACGATCAACGAGGACAGCGGCACGCTGATCTTCGAGGCTCGCAGCCGCGATGGGGTCGAAGCCCAGCGCGTCGCACAGGCGTGGGCCGACACGTACATCGTCGAGCGCCAAGAGTTCGACATCCAGGAAGCGGAACGTCGAGTCGAGAGTATCCAGACCGCGATCGACGAACGAAACGACAAGATCACCGAGCTGCGGGTGCCGATCAACGAGTACCAGCAACGAATCCAGGCCGCCACCAACGCCGAGCAGGCGGCTGAGCTGAACCGCCAGCTCAGCGACTACCGCGATCGGTGGGACACCGAGATTCAGGCGCTTCGGGACGAGATCCGAGGGCTGTCCGGCACGAAGGCTCGCGCCACACTCGACGTCACGACCCTGTCGGATCCCGGTATCGCGTCTCGGATCAACCGCAAGGCCTTCGCGCCGGTTGCTCCGATCTTCCCGTCGTGGCCCCGCAACATGGGCTTGGCCCTGGTCAGCGCGTTCTTGGCCGCAGTGAGCGCCGTCGCGATCCGCGAGGCCCTGCAGCCCCGCTTGCCCAACAGCGAGGAAGTCGTCGCCGCGCTCGATCTGCCGCTGCTGTCGACCATCCCGGCCACGAAGTCCGAGAGCCTCAGCCTCGATGTCAACAGCACCGGGCCCGACCGGGCGACCCAGGAAGCCCTCCAGCGCCTGACCTCGAGCATTGCGTTCGCGACCCGAACCCGCAATGTGCGCTCGGTCATGATCACCAGCGCCGTCTCGTCGGAGGGCAAGTCCACGATCGCCGCTCATCTGGCCGCGACCCTCACGAGCCAGGGCAGCCGGGTGATCCTGATCGGTGCCGACATGCGCCGACCGAGCCTCAAGAGCCTGCTGAAGTTCGACGACACGCCGGGCATCGCCGGATTCCTCGAACATGGCGAGGAGCTCGCCGATGTCATCACGTCGGTGAAGACACCGCCCCTGGGCCTGATGCACATCATCCCGGGTGGCCAGCCGCTGCACAACCCCGCCGAGACCTTGCGCAACCCCGACATGCGCACCTTGATCGATCACTGCCGGCGCAACTATGACCTGGTGATCATCGACGCCCCGCCGGTGCTGCCGGTGGCCGACGCCATCGAGGTCGGTCAGCTCACCGACATGACCGTGCTGGTGACCCGACCCAGCCAATCCACGCTCGAGCAGTCTCGCCAAGCCCTCCACCTGCTCGCCGAGAAGAACATCGAGGTGACCGGCCTCATCGTGAACGGCAGCGAGTCGGCCGCGAACTACGAGTACTACTACGTCGATGACGAGTCCGGGTTCCTCGGCAAGCTCCGCCCGAAGCGCACCCGCAAGTACCGGCAAGCTCCCATCGTGTGGTCCAAGGAGGCAGCCGAAGCCGATCCCGACGACCAGTCCTGGCGCGAGCGGCGCAAGGAACGGGCGGCCAAGAAAGCCGAAACGCAGAAGGCTGCGGCCGAGGACGGCGACGAGACCGACGCCAAATCCGATGACCCGGCCGACACCGTCAAGACCGACACCGTCAAGACCGACACCGACAAGACCGACGCGAAGTCAGACAACAAGACCGCCGACGCGAAAGCCGACGCGAAGTCAGACGACAAGACCGACACGAAGTCAGACGACAAGAC
>JABDJW010000208.1 GCA_013002375.1 Acidimicrobiales bacterium
GCCCAACACGCCGCCCCAGCGGTGGGTGATCTGGACGTCACCGATCGCCGGCAACATCTCCGTCAGCGTGTCCCGCAGCAGGTTGTGCGACGGCAAGTGGAGCTCGGTGGCCCGGTCGATCTTCGACCCGAAGCGATAGGGCACACCGCGACCACCGAAGGCCAGGCGGTCGTCGGCGGTGCGTTGGCCGTAGATCACCATGAAGCGATCGTCGGAGAACGTCGGTCGATCGGCCAGGCCGATGTCGTCGAATACCGATTGCGGGAGCGGCTCAGTCGCGACCATGAGCGAGTAGATCGGTAGCAGCGTCCGGCGCTCGCCGGCGAGATCGCGGGTATAGGCCTCAGTGGCCCGCACGACGACGTCGGCCTTCACCGAGCCGACGTTGGTGCGAACAACCGGTCCGGCCGGCGCCTGCTCGATGCCCTCGACCGTCGTGCTCTCCGCGATGGTGACTCCCATACGTTCGACCACATCGGCCAACCCGCGAGCGAGTCGCGCCGGATGCAACGCGGCCGTCGCGGCGAAGTAGATGCCGCCTCGGACCCCCGTGCCATCGAGATACCGCCGAGCTTCATCCGGCTCGAGCAACCGGATCTCGTCCTCGGTGAAGCCGTTCGAGCGTTCGTGGGCGATCTCGTCCCGTTGACGCTTCGCTTGTGGTGTGGTGCGAGCCAGGCGAATCCAGCCACCCTTGGCGTAGTCACACTCGATCGATTCGGCTTCGGCCACCCGGCCGATTTCGTCGACGGCTTCGAACACGGCGCGAGCCTGCCGCAGTGCTTCCGAAGCCGACGACACCTTGGCGTAGCTCTCGAAGGAGCCGGCCAGGTCCCCGACCGCCCACCCGCCGTTGCGGCCCGAGGCGCCAAAACCGCAGTAGTGCTTCTCGAGCAGCAAGATCCGAAGCGTGGGATCGGCCTTGGCCAGGTAGTACGCCGTCCAGAGGCCGCTGAAGCCACCGCCGACGATCGCGATGTCGACATCGACATCGCCGGTGACCGCAGGCCGTCGGGTGATCGGCCCCATCTGGTCGATCCACAGTGCGCCCTGGTGGGCCGCTTCGACCGATGGGTGCACACGGGAGATCATGGCCAAAACCTAGCTCCCTCACCGCGATCACGGCGAAATCCGTTGCCCATTCGCATCATCACATCGAAATCAGTAGCATCAGCGCTACGTAGCTCGAGCGGTGTCAGGCACCACCAGCGCCGCGACCCGTACGCCCACGATCGGGGGATCGCCATGGCCAACAACCGCACCACACCGGCGCTGTTACACCCGTTCGGCAAACCGGCCTCGAACGCCTATCACACGCTGGTTCGGGCCGAGGGCGTGCGAGTCTGGGACGACAAGGGCAACGAGTACATCGATGCTCTCGGCAGCCTCTGGTACTGCCAGGTCGGGTACGGCCGTCGCGAGATCATCGACGCCATCACCGACCAACTCACGCGGATGTCGACCTACAACACCTTTGCGCCATGGGCCAACGGCCCGGCCGAAGCCGCGGCCGAACGGATCTCCAGCCTGTCGCCCCTGGAGGGATCTCGGGTGTTTCTATGCTGCTCCGGTTCCGAATCGGTCGACACGGCAATCAAGCTGTCCCGCTTGGTGCATCAGTTGCGGGGTGATCACGATCGCCAAGTGGTCGTGCGCCGCACCCGCGGCTACCACGGCGTCAACGTGGGCGGCACGTCGGTACAGGGCATCGCCTCGAATCGCGAAAACTGGGGGGACCTCCTCCCTCATGTTGTCGAGATCGATCCCGATGACATCGAATCAGCGGCTCGGCTGTTCGCCGAGGCTGGCGATCGCATCGCGGCGGTGATCTCCGAACCGCTGCAGGGTGCCGGCGGTGTCTACCCACCGACCGAGGGCTACCTCGAACGACTCCGCGACTTGTGCACCGCGCACGGCGCGCTGCTGGTCTTCGACGAGGTCATCACCGGGTTTGGCCGCACCGGCAACTGGTTCGCGAGCCAAACCTATGGCGTCACCCCGGATCTCATCACCTTCGCCAAGGGAGTCACGAGCGGGTACCAGCCGATGGGCGGCGTCATTGTTACGCGAGCGGTCTGCGACGAGCTCGAAGCCGATCCGGACTTCATCCTGCGCCACGGCTACACCTACAGCGGACACCCGGCCGCCGCGGCCGCCGCGTTGGCCAACATCGACATCATCGACAACGACGGCCTGATCGAGCGGGCCAAGCACGTCGGCGAGCGCCTGTCAGCCGGCCTCCACGCGATGGCTGCCGACGGCACCCTCCGCGACGTTCGCGGGGTCGGCGCAGTCTGGACGGGCCAACTGCCCGAGACCTACAGCGACGCTCGGGCCATCGAAGTCCGCGACACCATGACCACGAACGGCGTCATCTGTCGGGCGGCCGGCACCAACATGGTTTTCTGCCCACCGCTCGTCATCGAAGACTCCGACATCGATCGCTGCGTCGATGTTCTCGCCGAAGCCATCCGCCTGGTGCCGGGCGATCACTAGCCGGACCAACCTCGAAGAATCGAGACCGCATGCAACGTCCCCCCATCCGAATCCTGGATGCCGCCGGCAGCCCCGGTGACATCGGCCGAGCCCACGGCACTGCCTATGCCGACGAGATTCGGCGCTATACCGACGAACGGGTGACCCTGGTGGCCTCGGGGCTGTGGAGCGGCGGCCCGATCGGCGAAGCCGACGTGCTCGCGATCGCCGAGTCGATGCTCCCAGCCCATGAAACCTTCGACGCCGATCTCCACGCGGAGATGCTGGCCATGGCCGAAGCTGCCGGCATCTCCCCGGCCGAGGCCGTGGTCGTTGGCGGGTTCACCGACTTCGTCGACACCGTCCGCGCGGTGGTTGGCGGCGACATGCCGCTCTCTGTCGTCGAGGACGATTGCACCGCGATGATCGTCCCCGATGCACGCGCCGAGGGCCGTGGATTGTTCGGTCAGACGTGGGACATGCACGACACGGCCACCGATCACGTCTTGCTGCTCCGAGTCCAACCGACCGACGCTCCCGCCGCGCTCGTGTTCACCACGACCGGGTGCGTAGGCCAGATGGGCATGAATGCTGCGGGCGTCTGTGTCGGCATCAACAATCTCGTCGGCCTCGATGGCACCACCGGCGTGGCCTGGACCTCCGTCGTCCGCGGCATGCTCAAGGCATCGACCGCCGACGAAGCACTGAAGATACTTCTCGACGCCGATCTGGCCGGTGCCCACAACTTCCTCATCTTCGACAAGCACGGCAGTGGCCACAACATCGAAGCCATGCCCTCGGTGCGAGCGGTCACCAGCCTCGCCAATCAACCGATCGTGCACACCAATCACACCTTCGACCCCGGAGCCACCGCCGTCCAAGCCGACAAGGACGCCGGCCTGATGGCCAGCTCCGATGCCCGTCACGCCCGGGCAACTGAACTACTGGCCGATGGCCCGATCGATGCGGAGCGGCTGATGGAGATCACCCGCGACCCCGAAGCGATCTGCCAGGTGGCGAGCGATCCGTATCACATCGAATCGAGCGGTGCGGCCGTGATGCGACCGAGCACCGGCGACTTCTGGGCGTGCTGGGGGCGCCCGACCGACAACGACTACCAGCACATCCCGTTCCCCGACGCCGCCCATGGCTGATTCCGCGTTCGCACCCGATGACACGATGTCCGCTGACGTCGTGGCGGTCGGCCCGCGATCGGGTCTGCAGTACGTGCGGATCACGCCCGAGATGGGCAAGGAGCTCGAAGCTCTGGAACTCGCGTCCTTCCCGACCGCCGCCCCGGCCGATCTCTACGACGAGGCCGAACTGATCAGCCTGGCCAACGAGTTTCCCGAAGGTTCGGTGGTCGGATTCGACGGCGCCGGCCGCGACACGCCAGTCGCCGCGGGCCTGGGTGTCCGCACCCATTTCGACTTCGATCATCCGCAACACAACCTCAAGGACTTCTTCGCCGACAGCGAAACCGAATCGGGCGACGATCCCACCGGCCCCTGGTACTACGGCACCGACATCGTGGTGCGCCCCGAATACCGCCGCCGCGGCATCGGCGGCGAGCTCTACGACCTCCGCAAGGAGATCTGCCGCGAGCTCAACCTGGCCGGCATCATCGCCGGCGGGGTCATACCCGGTTTCGCCGACCACAAGCACGAGATGAGCGCCGACGACTACATCGCCGAAGTCCGCGCCGGCCGGTTCTACGACCGCACCCTCACCTTTCAGCTCGAAAACGGCTTCGAGGCACCCTGCGCGCTCGCCAACTACATGGCCGACCCCGAGGTCGACGACTACGCCGCCCTGATCGTGTGGCACAACGCGGACTATCGACCATGAGCACAATCGACGACACCGACCGCGAGATCATTCGTCACCTGCAGGCCGACGGCCGCATGCCGTACTCGCAGCTCGGTCCTCTGGTCGGGCTCAGCGATGCTGCCGCCCGGCAGCGGGTCAACCGACTCACCGCCGAAGGGGTCATCGACATCGTCGCGGTGACCGACCCGGTGAAACTAGGCCTCGGGTTCCAAGCGCTCCTCGGCATCAGCGTTGCCGATGACGCTCGCAAGATCGCCATCGAACTCGGGGCCTTGCCCGATTGCGTCTACGTGGTCATGACGGCCGGCAGATACGACCTCATCGTCGAGGTCGTATGCCAGGACACCCCCGCGTTCGTCGGACTGTCGAACTCGATCCGCACGATGGACGGCATCGAGACCGTCGATCTCATGCCCTATCTCGGCATCACCAAGCAGACCTACGACTGGGGAGTTGGATGACCAAACGAGAGAAGCTCGAGGGCGACCAAGCCTTCCGCAGCCCTCAACTCGCCGGTCGCGATCTCGAGATGACCTTCGGTGGTGCGGTCTCGTTTCTGCGCCGCAACTACACCCGCAATCTCGATGTTGCCGACATCGTCGTGTCCGGCATCCCGTTCGACATGGCGACCTCGAACCGACCCGGCGCCCGGTTCGGCCCCCGCGCCATCCGCGCCGCGTCGGTCGGACTGGCCGAGCTCGACGCCTACCCCTGGGGCTTCGACCCGTTCGACCATGTCGGCGTGGCCGACTACGGCGATTGCTTCATCGACTACGGCCACCCCGAAGAAGCCCCGGCCCGGATCGAATCGCACGCCGACACCATCATCGCCAGCGACACGATGATGGTCTCGCTCGGTGGCGATCACTACGTCACCTATCCCCTCCTCAAAGCCCACGCCAAGAAGTTCGGCCCGCTGGCCCTGATCCATTTCGACGCCCATTGCGACACGTGGGACGACGACGGCAGCCGGATGGACCACGGTTCGATGTTCCTCCGGGCCCTGCAGGAGGGCATCATCGACCCGAGCCGATCGGTGCAGATCGGGCTTCGAACCTACAACAGCAGTGAGCACGGATTCACTATTCTCGGGGCACCCTGGGTCCATCGCGAGGGCGTCCCGGCCGTGCTCGAGGTCATCGCCGACGTGGTCGGTGACAGCGCCGCCTACCTCACCTTCGACGTCGACTGTCTCGACCCCGCGTTCGCCCCCGGCACCGGCACCCCGGTGTCGGGCGGCCTCACGACCGCCCAGGGTCTCGAAGCAATTCGAGGGCTCACCGATATCAATGTCGTCGGTATGGATGTCGTCGAAGTTGCGCCGCCTTACGACGTCAGCGAGATTACCGCTCTGGCCGCGGCCACGATCGCCCATGACTTCATCTGCGTCCAAGCGGTGAAGGCCGGCGCCAAACCCCAGCCGTACGGACGCCCATGACCAACCCTCCGCCAACCGACTGGACAGCCACTTCGCCCCCCGTGGACGACGCGGCGATCGCCGTCAACCTGACCGGCATCACCAAGCGGTTCGGCGACGTCACTGCCGTCAACGACATCGATCTCCAGATCGCCGATGGCGAGTTCTTTGCGATGCTGGGCCCCTCGGGCTGCGGAAAGACGACGACGCTTCGGATGATCGCCGGCCTCGAGTTCCCGACCGAAGGAAGCCTGCAGATTTTCGGCGTGGAGGTCGGCACCCAACCGCCGAACAAGCGCCCCGTGAACACCGTTTTCCAGAACTACGCGCTGTTCCCCCACCTGACCGTGCGCGACAACGTGAGCTTTGGCCTGAGGATGCAGGGCACGAACAAGCGCGAAGCGGCCCGTCGCGCCGATGAACTGATCGAGCTCGTTCAACTGAGCGGCATGGAGAAGCGCAAGCCCGCGCAACTCTCCGGCGGCCAACAGCAGCGCGTCGCGCTGGCCCGCGCCTTGGTGAACGAGCCCCAGGTCCTCCTGCTCGACGAACCGCTCGGCGCCCTCGACCTCAAGCTTCGCCAGGAGATGCAGACCGAACTCAAGTCGCTGCAGCGCGACCTCGGCGTGAGCTTCGTCTTCGTCACCCACGATCAAGAAGAAGCGCTGACGATGAGCGACCGCATCGCGGTCATGCACGAGGGCAACCTGCTTCAGGTCGGTCGAGCCGAAGATCTCTACGAGCGGCCGGAGAGCCGGTTCGTCGCGGACTTCATCGGCCAGACCAACCTCATCGATGCCACCGTGGCTGACGCCGACATGATCGTGCTGACGAACGGCACCAAGGTCAAGGCACCAAACCCCCACCCGGCCGGCACCAGCGTGGCGATGAGTCTCCGGCCCGAATCGATCGAGATCGGGCGACCCGGCACCGTGCCGACCGAGTACGAACCCACCAGCCTGCCCGGCGTCGTGAAGTCGGTGACGTACCTCGGCCATGCGTTGGTGTACGACGTCGGCGTCGACTGGATCGACCTCGAAGTCCGCACCGAGAACGTGCCCGCCGAGCAGCGGTTCACCGTCGGCGACGACGTCGCGATCTGGTGGGATCGCCACGCCGACTGGGTAGTGCCGAACGAATGACTGCGCTGTCCCGCCGAGCCCCCGCCGAGGACGGCATCGCGACCCCCGAGTTCGAGGCGGCGCACGAACGCCAGAAACGGTGGCGCGGCTTCCTCATGGCCCTTCCGGCCTACGCCTACCTCCTCCTGTTCTTCGCGGTACCCCTCGGCATCGTCGTCGTCTACTCGTTCGGCACCCGCACCCGCTTCGGCACCACCGAGCTGAGCGGGTGGAACCTCGAGTCCTACGAGAAGCTGGGCCGAGATCTCGTCCAGCAGGTGCTGTTCCGATCGATCTGGTTGGCCCTGCTGACGACCGTGATCTGCCTCGTGATCGCCTACCCGTTCGCCTACTACATGGCGACGCGTTCCGCGCGAGTCCGGAACCTCATGCTGGTGTTCGTGATGATCCCGTTCTGGACGAACTTCCTCGTCCGCAACTACGCGTGGTACGTGATCTTGGGTACCGACGGGCCTTTCAGCCGGGTCGCCGAGTTCCTGGGGTTCGGGCCGACCCGACTGCTGTTCACCCAGTCCGCGGTAGTCATGGGCCTGGTCTACGGGTTCTTGCCCTTCATGATCCTTCCGCTCTACGCCGCGATCGAGCGCATCGATGGGCGACTACTCGAGGCCAGCCGTGATCTCGGGGCCACCGGCTATCAATCATTCCGCCGGGTTCTGCTGCCGCTGTCGATGCCCGGGGTCATTGCCGGCTCGATTCTGGTCTTCATCCCCAGCCTCGGGGCTTACGTCACACCCGACATCCTGGGCGGGGCCAAGACCACGCTGCTCGGCAGTTACATCGTCACGCAATTCCTCAGCGCCCGAGACTTCCCGTTCGGCGCCGCGCTGTCGACCGTGCTCATGGCGTTGATGCTGGCCGCCACCATCGTGTACTTCCGGCGTGGAGGACGCACGCTGTGAGCACGAGCGCCGGCATCACCGAGCCCCGCGGCTGGTTCCGCCGCGTGCTCCAGGCCAATGCCTGGTTGGTGTATGCGTTCTTCTATCTCCCGATCGTGTTGCTGGTCATCTACTCGTTCTCCGACAACCGCAATGTCGGCGTCTGGGGCGGCGCGACGCTCGACTGGTATCGCGAGTTCGCGAACGACGAACCAATCAAAACCGCGCTTGGCAACTCGCTCAAGATCGCGGCGGCATCGACGACCGTGTCGGTCGTGCTCGGCACGATGGCCGCGTTGGCCCTCGAGCGATACAAATTCCGCGGCCGGGGCTTCTTCGACGCGCTGCTCTATCTGCCGGTGATCATCCCCGACGTGACCATGGCGGTCATGATGCTGCTCTTCTTCGCCGAGGCGGCAAAGATACTCGGCTTCTCGCGCGGCTTCTCCACCATCACCCTGAGCCACATCGCGTTCAGCATCAGCTTCGTATCGATCGTCGTTCGGGCCCGGCTGGCCGGTACCGACGAAAAGCTGGAGGAGGCGGCCATGGATCTGTACGCGTCGCGCTGGCAGGCGTTCCGCTACGTCACCTTGCCCACGATCATGCCCGGCGTCCTCGGCGGCGGACTGCTCGCCCTCACCCTGTCACTCGATGATGTCGTGATCACCCAATTCGTCACGGGTGGGGGCTGGAATACCCTGCCGGTGTATGTCTTCGGCCTGATCCGCAAAGGCGTGACGCCGCTCATCAACGCGGTGTCGGTCGTGATGCTGGTGGCCTCGACCGTCCTCGTCGGGCTCTCGTTGCTCGCCCAACGCATCCGGGGCGGCGAACCGGTGTGAACGCCGGTCAGGGGTCCATTCGCGTAAGTTCTCGTCAACAACACCGGCCGGGTACTCCGGCCTCATGGAGGGAAGACACATGCCAACTACATCCCGCAATCTCGGAAGGCACCGCGCCAGATGGCTTCTGCTTCTGGCCGTGCTGGCCTTGTTGGCCAGCGCCTGCGGAAGCGACGACGACAACGGCGACGCCGGTGGCGGCAACGGCGGTGAGACCGCCAGTGGTTGCGAAGTCGGCGAAACCGACGGCGACCTCGCACTCTACAACTGGGCCGAATACATCGACCCCGAGCACCTCGATGCGTTCGCCGCCGAGTTCGGCATCAGCGCCACGATGACCACGTACGAATCGAACGAGACCATGTTGCCGACCATCACGGCCGGCAACGCCGGGTACGACGTGATCGTGCCGTCGGACTACATGGTCGGAATCATGATCGACGGCGGCTTCATCCAGAAGCTCGACTTCGATGCCATCCCCAATGCCAGCAACCTGTCCGACGACTTCCGGAATCCGTCGTACGACCCCACCCAGGAATACTCCCTGCCCTACCAGTGGGGGTACACCGGTTTGGCGGTGAACACCGCCGAGGTCGGAACTGATTTCCCCCGATCGTGGGATGTGGTCTTTGGCGATTTTGCCAACGACTACGCCGGCAAGATCACCCTGCTCAACGATCCGCGCGAGACGCTCGGCGCCGCGCTGAAGGCGCTGGGTTACTCACTGAACACGACCGACCAGGACGAACTCAACCAGGCCAGAGACTTGGTCGGCGCGGCAAAGGGCAACCTTTTGGCGTTCAACACCGACTCATCCGACGAACTGCTCACCAGCGGTGAAAGCGTCATCGCCCACGTGTACTCCGGCGACGCCTTCACCCAGTTCCTGGAGACCGATGATCCCTCCCAGTACGTGTTCTTCGTGCCGGAGGAAGGTGGCACCCGCTGGGTCGACAACATGGCGATCCCGTTCGACGCTCCGCACCCCTGTACCGCCCATACCTTCATCAACTGGCTGTATGACGCAGACCAGGGCGCGGCGCTGTCGAACTGGAACTACTACGGCACGCCCAACAAGGCGTCGATCGACTTGCTCGACGAGGAACTCAATGAGTTCTTGACCTCACCCGACGTGTTGGTCGGGGGGCCCGACAGCGTCGAATCGATCGCCGACACCGGCGACTTCGAGACGAACTACGCCGACGCCTTCACCGAAGCCAAGGGTTAGTACCCAACGAAAAGCGGCCATTGCGGCTATCCACCCGAACGAGGTGGATAGCCGCGATGCGTCGCGTATGGGCGAGTCTGACCGGCCCTTCGGCGGTCAGCCGTGCTTCGACGGCTTGAGCTGGGTTCCGAACGGCGTCCGATCGACCGAATCCCGCAAGGTGATCGAGTCGTTGTAGAGCTGGTTGCCGTCGTGATCGCGGAACCGCTCCGGAAGCTGGGTGCGTGACGCACCGCTCGGGGCCAGGAACTGGCAGGCCCGCTTCTCCAGCCGTTGACACTCGACGACTCGGTTCATCGTCTCGGCATCCCATGATGCGAAGTAGTCGCCGTGCAGGCTGTGCCCGGGGTTGTTCCGGTTGGTGTCCGACGCCAGGTACCAGTCGCTGTTGGGGTCGATGTCGTACTGCACGTTGTAGCTGAGCCCGGGAATCCGATACGGGTGCGACGATGGACACTCGTTGCTGTTGCCGGTTCCGCTGGTGGGATAGGCGAGGTGCGAGATGCGGTTCGGACTGTTGTCGGGACTGCTCAGGATCGGCTGACCCGAACCGTTCACTGCGATGCAGGTCGGGAAATGGAGGCTCAACTTCAGCAGTCCCTTGCCGGTCACGCTCACATCGAAGTACCGGGGCACCGAGTTCGCGATGTTCGGATGGGCCAGCATCTGGAGTCCGTTCGGGATCGGCATGATCGTGTTGCGGTCGAAGTTCGAGGAGACGGCGAAGCTCTTGTAGTACGAGATGACCTTCTCGGGGAGCACGACCTCGTCGCGCGCATTGAAGAGGGCGGGGATCCAGTAGGCCGACCGGTTGTTGCGTCCACCCTCGCACGTTGCCCGCCCGGAATTGGCGAGCGATTGTGCCGTGGTGGTGGCGTTGGTTTCGGTGTTGCCCCAGAACATGTGCAAGTGGCTCGCGTCGCGTTGGCCGGGGTAGACCACGGGGTCGTCGTACGAGAAGTGCGACACCGGGCAGTAGACCCGCGTGCCATGCGCCGAGCCGGCGTTGTTGGGCGTATTGGTGTTCATCGACGTCCGGCCGCTCGTGCCGATGGTGATCGGCGAGCACGCCGACAG
>JABDJW010000210.1 GCA_013002375.1 Acidimicrobiales bacterium
GAGGCGGAGACCACTCAAGCGAGCCTCGAGATCAGCGGCATGCACCGGTTCCCGAATCCAATCCTCGATACCGAGGACGACGGGCGGTGGAGCAGCATCGCGAGACACGATGACGAGACGTGGCGCACCCGCCTGCCGCACGGCGTCGAGCTTGCTCGACTCCTCCGGCCATTGCACCAGTTCAATTTCCATCACGACTCACTTTAACCATTTCATAGACCACTCATGTTGATCACAGTTTGTGAACGATGAAGGTTGCCACTTCCTGACATTGTTCCACGACTCGGAACGGTCCAGATTTGTACGGACTACCGCAGCAAGGTCCGCTCCGGATCGTTCACGTTCTGAAACCCGGCCCGCCCGACGCACCGTGCAACGGTCGACTCCGCCACGGCTCCCCGGTCTTCTGGCTGCGCGACCAAACCAGCTATGGTTCGTGAGCTATGGGTAGGAAAATCCGGCCACAACATCTCGTCATCGGTATTGGTGTCTTCGTCGCCTTGTTCACCGTGGTCTCGGGCATCGTCCCGCTGATCACCGAGTTCCACGACGAATCCGACCAGACCCGCGAGGTGTTCGAAAACATCCCCGGCTCGATCAAGCTGGCCTTCTACACGATCATCCCGATCCTGCTCGTGTATGGCGCGGTGTTGTTCAGCTACCGGGTCCAAAACTGGGGTCGAGGCGCGCCGGACAACCGTTCGACCAACGCCGGCAACGTCAAACGCCGCCTCGGCGACTTCCGGGCCGGCGTCTACATGCAGACCCTCATGCGCGAACCTGGCGCCGGCGTCATGCACTCGATGATCTACTTCGGGTTCCTGGTGCTGCTCGGTGTCACCACCACACTCGAGGTCAACCACCAGTTGCCGGAGTCGATGAAGTTCCTGCACGGCGGGGTCTACAAGGGCTACTCCCTCGTCGGCGATGTCGCCGGCGCGATCTTCCTGGTCGGACTGGTCTGGGCCACGATCCGCCGCTACGGACCCCGCTCCATGCGGCCGTACCGCATCCGCATCAAGTCCAAGCCCGAACACGCCATCATCCTTGGCGTGTTCCTCGCCATCGCCATCACCGGCTTCGGGGCCGAGGCCTATCGCATCGCCCTCGAGGGTGAGATCCGCGGCGAGCTGCCGGCGTTCGAGAAGTGGTCGGTCATCGGCTACCCGCTGGCCACCCTGGTCGATGGCAGCGACAACCTCAGCGGCTGGCACCAGGCCTGGTGGATCGCCCACGTGGTGTCGTTCATCGCCTTCCTGGTGATCCTGCCGGTCACGATGTTGCGCCACATGTTCACCTCGCCGCTGAACATGTACCTGCGCGACAAGGATCGCCCCAAGGGTGCCATGAAGGCCATGCCCAACCTGATGGAGACCGAACTCGAGACGTTCGGCGCATCGACGATCGAAGACTTCACCTGGAAGCAACTGCTCGACACCGACGCCTGCACGATGTGCGGCCGCTGCACCAGCGTGTGCCCGGCCCACGCCACCGGCAAACCCCTCGACCCGCGCGAGATCGTGCTCAAGACCGGCGAGGTCATGGCCGCCACCGGCACCCCGGTCGTATCGCCCCCGATCGGCGTCGATGCCGAGATCACGGTGCCGGCCAACTGGATGTTCGATCGCATCAGCAACGACGAACTCTGGGCCTGCACCACGTGCAAAGCGTGCGACGAGATCTGCCCGGTCAACATCGAGATCCTCGACAAGATCCTCGACATGCGGCGGTACAAGTCGCTGATGGAATCCGATTTCCCGACCGAGCTGGGCAACGCTTATCGATCGATGGAGAACTCATCGAACCCGTGGGGTATCAGCCAGGGCGAGCGGGCCGATTGGGCCAAGGACATCGAAGGCATCGAGATCCTCGATGGCTCCGATCCGCTCACCTCCGAATACCTCTACTGGGTCGGTTGCGCCGGCAGCTTCGACGACAAGAACAAGAAGGTCACCCAGGCGATGGCGAAGCTGCTGCAGCGGGCCGGCATCGACGTGTCGATCCTCGGTCCGTCCGAACTGTGCACCGGTGATTCCGCCCGCCGATCCGGCAACGAGTACATCTTCCAGATGTTGGCCATGCAGAACATCGAGACCCTCGATGGCATCGGCGTGAAGAAGATCATCACCCAATGCCCCCACTGCTTCAACACCTTGGCCAACGAGTACCCGCAGCTCGGCGGCCACTACGAGGTCGTGCATCACAGCCAGCTACTCGAACAGCTGGTCGATTCCGGCCAGCTCGATCTGGCCGGCGCTCGCCTTGACGAGCGGGTGGTGTACCACGACTCGTGCTACCTCGGCCGCCACAACGACGTGTACATGGCGCCGCGCAAGGTGCTGGGGTCGCTCGGCGGTATCCAGCTCGTCGAAGCCGAACGCACCGGCACCAAGGGCATGTGCTGCGGCGCCGGCGGAGCTCGCATGTGGATGGAAGAGGACATCGGCAAGCAGGTCAACGTCGAGCGCTCGCAGGAGCTCCTGGCCACGGGCGCGAGTCGCATCGCCACGGCCTGCCCGTTCTGCTACATCATGATGGACGACGGCGTGAAGGGCGAGGGCGTCGAGGACGACCAAGTGAAGGTGGCCGACATCGCCATGCACGTGCTCGATGCCGTCGAAGCAGCCGAGGCCGCGTCGCTTCCGCAAGGCACCGCGTGATTCTTTCCGATCGCAGCATCAAGGCCGAGATCGCTGCCGGACGCATCGCGATCGAACCGTTCGATGAAGCCGACGTCCAACCGTCCTCGGTCGACGTCCGCCTCGATCGCTGGTTCCGGGTCTTCCGCAATCACACCATGGGGCTGATCGACGTCAAGACCAACCTCGAAGACCTGACCGAGCTGGTCGAAATCAGCCCGTCCGACGACGATGACAACAGCAGCGAAGCGTTCATCTTGCATCCGGGCGAGTTCGTACTGGGCTCCACCCTCGAACGGGTGGCCCTGCCGGCCGACATCGTGGGCCGGCTCGAAGGCAAGTCGAGCCTGGGTCGCCTCGGGTTGCTGATCCACTCCACGGCCGGATTCGTCGACGCCGGCTGGGACGGTCAGCTCACGCTCGAACTCTCGAACGTGGCCTCCTTGCCGATCACGCTGTATCCGGGCATGAAGATCGGCCAGATCAGCTTCCAGCAGATGACGACGGCAGCCGACAACCCCTACGGCTCGAGCGCGGTGGGCTCGAAATATCAAGGCCAGGTCGGCCCTCGTCCCAGCCGGTACTGGGAAAACTTCGGCGACGACTGACCCCGACATCGCCTTCATCTTTCGTCGGTTGGTGCCGATGGAACGCCATGGCGTTCAAGAACAAGGCTGCTCGCCGGGTTGGCTCGTCGGTGCGCTCCACCGGCCCGATCATGGTGGTCAGCGACGACAAGCCCGGAACCCTCGTCGGTCAGCTGTTGAACAGCGCCGGCCACGACGTCGTGCTGGTGGCCGATCTGGATTCGGCCATCGCGACCGTGAACGGCGCTCGTCCGGCCCTCTCGTGCATCGTCGCCGACCGCGATGCCCGGATCGCCGACAGCGTGGTACAACTCACCCAGCGGGTGCGGGCCCTCGGCCCCGAGGTTCTGGCCGAGGTGCCGATCGTGATCCTGGGTACCGCGTCATCCAAACAGTTCCTGCTGTGGCAGTCGGGCATCGACGCCTACCTGCAGCGACCGATCCTGGCCGAGCATCTGATCGAGCGGGTCGAAGCCGCGATTCACCGCCACGACTTCGACCGCAAAGAAATCCGCCAAGCCAAGATCGCGGCCCTCAGCAACGTCGAGACGGTCTGATCCCGCAGGCGGGATCCCGCCGCAGGACGGCCTCGACCCGCGCTGCGACTGCAGGGCAACCCTTCGGGTTGCTGGAGCTGGCGAGCCGCTCCTCATCCCTCGTCGCTTCCCCTCACGAACGCTTGGGGTCAGGTCTGCGTTGGACCCTGCGTGCCCCTGGGGTCAGGTCTCAAAAGAACCCTGCGCGCGCCCAGTCATGCCAACCGCCGGTACCACCACGTGAGGTGACCATCCGAGTGCGAATAGCACACCAAAATCGGCATTTCCGGGCCCATCGGTTGTCGCGGGGTCCAACGTAGACCTGACCCCGGGCCCTCGCGGGGTCCAACGCAGACCTGACCCCCAGTGCTTTGCGGCGCGACGGCTTAGAC
>JABDJW010000146.1 GCA_013002375.1 Acidimicrobiales bacterium
TTGTAGACCCGGTCCAGAGGTGGTGTTCGCCGGTCCGATCGACCTTGGCCTCGAATGAGTCTCCGCCGGCTGCCATGCCCGCAGTTTAACAGTGGGTTTAACAGGAGTAAAAGACACCCGAGGTGCCGAACTCGCCTTGTTAGACTGCGAATACAAGAAACCCCAGGCCTGCGGGTGAGCCGTCGACCTGGGGTTTCTCGCTGTACGCCCCCTGGGACTTGAACCCAGAACCTGCGGATTAAGAGTCCGATGCTCTGCCAATTGAGCTAGAGGCGCTTGGATCACCGATGGTACCGGGTCGAGACCAGATGCCAGCAGCGACTTGGGGTGACCGACGGGATTTGAACCCGCGACAACCGCGCCCACAACGCGGGGCTCTACCGGGCTGAGCTACGGCCACCAGGTGAAGCCCACAGCGTAGCGCCCCCGCGCTCGGCTGCCGACTCGAATATCAGCGCCTCTCGGATCTAGGAGGCGATGACAACTTCGCCTGCGTCGAAGCTCGGGTTGAACCCGCCGCACACGCCGGGTTCGAAGCCCTCGGGCACGTTGCTTTCGATGCGCACGACGAGGTCGAGGCCCGACGACGCAACCTCGGCTTCGGCGGCCGCGACCATCTCGTCGACCGTCGGGCAGGGGGAGGATTGTTCCACCGCAAGCAATGCGGCCCGCAGTGCGATCCACGGGTCATCGGGATGCAGCGGTTCAGGCGCCGTCAATCCAGCCTGGGCACAGGTTCCGATGCTGGGAATGACGATGACGTGAAGTCCGGCGTTGCTGCACGCCAGCAGCTCGGGGTTCGGGTCCGCTGTGCCATCGGGGTAGGTCATGTCGGCCGATCGCCAATCGTCGGCACATACGGCGATGGCGGCCTCGACGCCGACGAAGTCGACGTGGATGCCTCGGGACTGCGCGTCTTCCTTGGGCTCGTTGTGGCAGGAGAAGATGCCGCTGATCGCAAAGGCGGGCGAGTCTTCCGGATTGGGGGCGAGTGCTGCCGTACTGGTGGGAACGGTCGTCGGGTCCGGTTCTGGTTGATCGAGCGTGCCGTCCTCTCCACCGGGATTCAGGGCCAGTGCGGCGACCGCCACGAGCGTGACGATCACGGCAGCTGCTGCGAGCACGATGCCGGCGCGGTAGTTCGGCCGCGGCCCATCGGGTTCGGCGTAGTCCTCCAAGCCCGAAGTCCGGTCGTGTCCTGACGCGACAGTGGTGCTTGCGCCTGGTTCGAGCTCGGAGTCCGCCGTGGCCTGCCCGAGCACGCGCTCCAGCACGCGCTGCTGCATCGCCGCGTCCCCCGGCCGGGGTTCGGCCGCGGTGTCGCCCGCCCGAAGGAGCTCGAAGGGGTCGGTTTCGGTCACGGGCTCGGGCTTTCTCTCGGTGCGTATCTTGTCGGCTGGCCCCGAAGGCGGATCCGAGGGCTGCGGTCGACTCGGTCCCGCAAATCGATGGTCGGAGAACTCGCGGTCGTGCCCTGACTTGTGTCCACCTCGGCCAATTCGTCGCGAGCGCTGGCGGCGAGCTGCTTGCGAAGGCGGTAGAGGCGCGTACGGACGGCGGCAACGTTGAGGCCGGTCACATCGGCGATCTGCTTGTAGGTCAGGCCCTCGACCGCGTGGAGCAAGATGAGCTCCTGCTCGACGATTGTGAGCGCGCGAAAATGGGCGGCAACGACCGCGAAATCAAGGCGCGCCATGCTGATGTCCGCGGTGTTCGGCTCGATGGTCAGACGCTCGCTGAGCGCCTTGTCTTCGAGCCGGTTCGAACGAGCGGCCGACCGCCGCCGATTGCCGAGTACTCGGTAGGCGACGCCGTACAACCACGCGAGGGGAGCGTCGGCGCTGGCGAACTGGTCGACGCGCCGCCACGCCGTGGCGTAGATGTCGGCGACCGCGTCCTCGGTGTCAGCAGGCGCGGTGCGCCGCCGGCAGTAGGCCAGGAGGTCCGGGAACGTCTGCTGGTAGAGGACCTCGAACTCTGCCTGCGCTTCGTTCGGGTCGTGTCCGGCCAAACCTGTGCCTTACTGCCGGCGCGGTTGCGCCAGGAACTAGTAGATCCGTACCGATGATACGTCGTTGTTCCATCCGGCCGCCATACCCGGCGAGCCATCCCAGGCCTGCGTCTGGTTGGTCGGATACAAGCCTCCGCCCCCGTTGGCGTAGTCATGGAACGTCGCGTTGCACCCGCCGATGTGGTACGAGCTGGTCTTCTGGTTGAAGCCGTAGCTGCTCAAGTTGATCCACTGATTTCGGAGCTGGAAGTTGATTTTGGCGCCGGTGCCGTATGCGCCGTCATACAGCCACAGCTTGGTGGCGCAGTTCGCGAACGATGACTTGCCTCGACGCGTCGAGAATCCGCGCACCGGACCATGTTCGTCGATGAGCTCGGCACTGCGAGCCTCCAACTGCTCGACCGAGTCGAAGCACTCCGGCATGTCGAGCACATCCGGCCGCACCAAGCAGGCCTCGGCGTCCTCCCAATCGGCCGCCATGTCGATGATCGTGCCGTTGTAGAGCGCCGGTGTGGTCATGTCGGCGATGGGTTCCGCCGATGCCGGCGAGGCGCCGGTGGTCATCGTCGAGAGCAAGCCGATCGTCGCGAAGAGAGCGATCGTGACGCGCCGAACGCGCGGGAGGGTGGCCCGCGACGTGGGGAAGTTCTGCATTGTGTTTCCTTTGGGTTGCGGGTCCCGCCATTCGGGGCCCGATACCCCCGCTGTGTCCGGTTTCGGACATTCCTCGCGACACATTTCGATTTCCGGACACAAATGCAGATGTGATGGAAAAACAGGCGGAAACGGCCGAGGTGATCGACCTCACCGCGCTCAAAACCGAGTTGCCGGCGATCGTGCACGTCACGGCTTGGGCGGCCGAACATCGCCCCCTCATCGATCGCCTCACCGAACTCGGGATCGACGCCGTGGTGTGCCCGGTCGCGGGGCCGCGGCGGCCGCCGGGCGTGTGGGTCGTCACGCCGACCGAACTGGCGGCGTCGCCACCGCCGAGTCACGCAACCCTGGTGTTGGGTGACCCGAACGACGTCGCCCAGCAACGCCAAGCGCTCCGAAGTGGGGCCCTTGGGGTAGTAGCTGCTGATTCCCCAACTGCCCAGTTGAGGTTGGTGCTTGTCGCCGCCGAAAGGGGATCAGCGCTACTTCCCGAGGGGGTCGGACGCGCCCTGGCCACCCGGTTGGCCGAGCCTCCGGTCGACGTGGAACTCGAGCCGCGCCAGCAGCGGATCGTCGAGGGGCTGGCCGACGGCAGTTCGATCGAACAGGTGGCGACGATCTGCGGTATCTCCGAGCGTCACGCCCGCCGCGAGCTCGGTCGGGTCTGGCACCAGGCCGGCGTCCCGAACCGCACGGTCGGCCTCATAGAAATGGCCCGCTGGGGCTACCTCGAACCCTGACGTCGCGCCTCTCGCGCCCAGCTGGCCCCGCCTTCTCGCCCGAACTGGTTGGAAATCCGACGCGTAGGTCTCGTTTTCTCCAACCAGTTCGGAATCTTTCAGAGGGAGTTCTGAGCCCGCGTTGGAAGACGTGCAGTTGTGAGCCGCCAGGCGCGATCGTGCGGACAGAGGGAGTTCTGAGCCCCCAGGGCGAAGAACTCTGTTAGTGACTAGCCCGCCAGGGCGAGGAACGGCGTGCCCCCGACAGGATTCGAACCTGCGACCGACGGGATAGAAGCCCGTTGCTCTAATCCGGACTGAGCTACGGGGGCCCGTCCAGAATAGGTGGGAACCAGCCGACCGCGACCGCTCGTCGAAGGAACATGATTCTCCCCACCGCTCTGCACCGTTTCGTTTTGGCCCTGCTCGTGGTTGTCGCCCTCGCCACCGCGTGTGGATCGTCGGGCGACGATGTGTCGACGCCCGGGGATTCCGACCCGACGCCGACCACCGTCGTCGATCCCGGTGACACGCTGCCCCCGCCGACCCCTGGTGGCGGCCCGGATGTCGCCGCGCCCGGGCTTGTTGGGCCCGACTGGGTCGTGGTGGACGAAGCGCCCGGCATCGTCGATGCCTCGCCCATCCCGGTCGATTCGCTGACCGTCGATCCCGATGGCGTCACCGTCACAGCGGCGTTCACCATCGGCGTCGAGCCCTGCACGCTGCGTCGGGTCAGCGCCCGTCAGACCGCTGACGCGGTCGAGGTGCTGGTCGAATCCGGCATCGGCAAGGACGCCGCCACGATCACCTGCCCGGCCCTCGCCGAACTCGTGGAGGTGTCCTTCCAGCTCGCCGAGCCGATCGGCAACCGCGAGCTCATCTCGGTGGGCGGCACGACCGACAACGGACCGGTCCGAGGCCCGGTGGACCCCGATGGCATGCTCGATCCGGCGTACGTCGACAGCTACATCGGCCTCGAGTACGGCGCGGCGGAGGCCAAGGCCAAAGCCGACGGCGTCGAGATCCGCATTGCCCGTGAAGACGACGACTTCTTCGCCCTGACCGAGGATTTCCGGGGGAATCGCGTGAACGTCGAGATCGACGACGGCATCATCACCGCGCTCGAGAACTGGTAACCCGCCGATCGGTCGGGCCGGCCGCGGCGGTTCAGTGCTCGCCGACGAGCCCGTAAGCCAGGAGGTGGGCGGTGGCGTCGGGCGACCGCGGGTTGCCGTACAGGAAGCCCTGGCCGAAGCCGCAGCCCAGTTCGGTCAGTACCGCCGCTTGATCGGTCGATTCGATGCCTTCGGCCACCGTCTTGAGATCGAGCGCCGAGCCGAGGTTGAGCACAGCGGTCACGATCGCCCGATCGTTGGCGTTGTCGACGATGTTGGTGACGAAACTCATGTCGATCTTCAACGCGTCGGCCGGCACGTTGCGAACCCGGTCGAGGTTGGCGTGCAGGGTGCCGAAATCGTCGATGGCCAGGCGCAGCCCTTGCTCCTTGAGCTCGCCGAGGGCCTTGGTGACCCGCACATCGTCGGTGACGAGGCTGTGTTCGGTGATCTCGATCTGGATCATGCCGGGATCGATGTCGTAGCGCTCGATCACGCGGGCGATGTGATCTCGAAGGCCGGGGTTCGACAGCTGGGCGGGGGCCAGGTTGATCGACATCGTGAAGCTGTCGTTGACCCGGCCGGCCATCGACCAGGCATTGAGCTGACGACAGGAACGCTCGAACACCCAGAAGTCCAGCTTGGGGAGAAGACCGCTGCGATCGGCGCGCGCCATGAAGCTGCGGGGATTGAGCAGGCCCAGCATCGGGT
>JABDJW010000158.1 GCA_013002375.1 Acidimicrobiales bacterium
GCGATCGATCAGGGCCTGGCCGACGGCGAGTTCACCCTCCACTACCAGCCGGTTCTGAACAGCGCCGGCGAAGTCGAGAGCCTGGAGGCGTTGATTCGATGGATCCACGACGACGGCACCGTCACCGCGCCCAATTCCTTCATTCCCTTCGCCGAGCAATCCGACCTGATCGTGAAGCTCGATTGCTGGGTGCTGCGCCGCGTGGTTCGCCAGCTGGCCGACTGGACCGATCACCCGCTGTTCGGCCACCTCTCGATCGCCGTGAACGTCTCGGGCCGTCACCTCGGGCACAAGCACTTCGTCGATCACATCAAGGCACCCCTCGAGGACCTGGGCGTCGATCCGGCGCGGCTGATCGTGGAGATCACCGAGACCGCCCTGCTACAGGACAGCTACGACTCGGTCCGCAAGCTCAACGCCACCCGAGCGTTGGGCGTACGCATCGCGATCGACGATTTCGGCACCGGCTACACCGGGCTCACCCACCTGCGCACGTTGCCCATCGACATCATCAAGATCGATTCCGAGTTCATTGCCCGAGTCGATGATTCCGACAGTCAGGAAGCGATCCTGGTACGGCTGATCGTCGAGACCGGCCACCTCCTCGGCGCCAAGATCACCGCCGAAGGCGTCGAAGAACCAGCCCAGGTGGCCGCGCTCGAGAAGTTGGGCAGTGACAAGTTGCAGGGATACCTGTTCTCGCGCCCCGTCGCAGCCGAGGATCTCGAACCGGTCCTGCAGCGGCTCGCCCAGCCGGTCGAACCGGACCAACCCTCGAAGCCCGTGTCGGCGCTCGGTTAGTTCTGCAGACCGGCCGTTCGGCGGGCGATGACCACCGCCATGTCGGGGGCGACCGCGATCTCGGTGGCCAGCATCTCGGGGTGGGTAAGCCAGTAGTGCCGGCCGCGGTCGAGCTCGCCATGGAAACGCGGCGGCCAGGTCGTCATCGGGCTGAAGTCGTCGACGGTCAAGAGGCCGCCGTCCACCAACACCTCGGCCACTCCGACCGGCGCGTCGCCCGCCTTCGCGCTCCCCCAGCCACCGTCGAAGACCAGCAGGTGAAACGGGCCGTGCTCGTACAACTCGCGGGCATCGCCGCAGAGCACCGTGACGTTCGGCGTGTCGACGAACACGGTCTGGGCTGCGGCCGCCCGGTCGGCATCGATCTCGATGCTGAGAAGGCGGACGCCCGGATGCGCCGAGCTCGCCATCCAGGCCAGTCCAACACCCGTTCCGGTGCCGGTTTCACCGATGAGCCCGCCCGGCTGCACCCCACCGGCCAGGCTCTGCAACAGGCGGCCGGTCGCCGGATGGACGCTGAGCTCGAAACCGAGATCGTTTGCGGCCGCCACGGCGCGAGCCACCAGCGGCGGCACGTGCCCATCGGGCAGTCGGGCGTACATCGCGGTGCCACCCTGGCTCATGTCAAACGCCCGAGCGGGGCCCGGTGCGCGAGACTGCCCCCACGAAAGAGATCGACCACAACAGATCGGAAGGTACCACCTGTGTTGCTCCAGGGAATCGACCACGTCGCCACGATCACCAACGATGGCGACAAGCTCAAGCAGTTCTACATCGATGTATTTGGTGCGACGATCGAAGCCGACGGACCGGAATACCCCGGCGGCCCACGCATGATCATCATCAACATCGCTCCGGGCTCCGAGCTCAACGTGTTCGAGATCGAGGGCAACGATCAGGCCGATCATCAGGTCCCGATGTTCGGCCGAGGTCGCATCGACCACATCGGCCTCCACGCCGCCGATCTCGACTCGTTCGG
The DNA here is from genome assembly GCA_013002375.1 of Acidimicrobiales bacterium. Taxonomy (GTDB): domain Bacteria; phylum Actinomycetota; class Acidimicrobiia; order Acidimicrobiales; family SHLQ01; genus JABDJW01. Next base: position 1,781 of record JABDJW010000158.1, read on the forward strand.
CGAGATCCGTGAGCGCCTGATCGCGGCCGGCGCTTCGGATCGAATCGTCACCGAGTTCGGCCGCAAGCTGAGCATCTTCTTCCGCGACCCCGACCAGATGGAGGGCGAGGTGCTGGTCGCCAACCCCGATGCCGACCCGGACAATCTGCGCTTCGGCACCGCGTCGGCCCGCTTCACCTGAACCGAGGACATCATGGCCGAAGAAGTCGACTACGAAGACCTGACCAGCATGCGCCTGGACGACGATGCGCTCGACGCCTTGCTGGCCGCGGGCGGCGAGTGCGTCTTCAACTGGACCACGACCGACGGGTACCCGGTCGGCGTCGTCGTGGCGTTCGTCTTTCGCGACGGCAAGTTCTTCACGACGTGCGCCGAACACCGCAAGCGGGTGCCCGCGCTCCGAACGCGACCGCAGAGCGCGATCGTGATCAACCAGAAGGGCCAGACCGCGACGTTCAAGGGCGATTCGGTGGTGCACGCCCCCGGCGATACGGGCTTCGATGCCTTGAAGGGTTGGTTCTACCCGGCGTTGTCGGGCACCGACGAGCACCCCGACGACGAGTACCGGCGCAGCTTCGCGAAGTTCCTCGATTCCGAACATCGGGTGATCATCGAGACCGATGCCCGGTTGGTGGTGGCCTTCGATGCGGCCAAGTTCCGGTCATTCACCCAGGACGCCATGGCGGCCGGCCAGGGAGCTGACTGACGGGTACGGCAGGCGGTTACCCGGCGAGAAGGGTGGCGACGAGCCGCATCTCGATCGAGCGACGAATGACGCCGTCCATCGCGGCGCGGGCCCGCCCGCACCAGGCTGGCCAGTCGACGTCGGCCCGGGCTTCGTCGACCAACGCAGCCATCGCCTGACCGGCCTGCGCGATCGACCGGGTCGCGTCGGCCGGCGGGAGCACGATGTTCGCCGCCGAAGCAGCCGCCCGGGCGGCGCGGTGATCGTCACCCTCGAGTGCTTCACACACCTTGCGGAGCGAGATGAACAGCTGCTCGAGCTCGGGTTCGCCGACGAGAGCGGCCGCACCGTGCCCCACGCCGAGGGTGTCGAACACGTACCCCTGATCGGGGCCCATGTCGGTGCGGATGTACCA
>JABDJW010000162.1 GCA_013002375.1 Acidimicrobiales bacterium
GCGATCGAGGGGCGCTTCTTCGACAACCTCTGCCGGGGATTGGGCTGCGAACAGTGGGTGGGCAAACAGTACGACGACGACATTGCGTCAATGCGGGCCGACTTCACCGCCGCCTTCGCCACCCGAACTCGCGACGAATGGGTTGCCGAGCTCGGTCCGGCCGACACGTGCGTCTCGGCCGTGCAGGACATTCCCGAACTCGTGCACGACGAGCAGTTCGTGGCCCGCGGTGCATTCGTGGAAGTGCAACACCCGACGGAGGGGCCGATCGCCCAGGTGTCGGCCGGCCTGGCCGGGCAAGTCGACGCCACCACGATGCCGGTCGCCGACATGACCCAGACCCACACCGCCGAAGTGTTGGCCGAAGCCGGGTTCGAACCGGCCGTCGTCGCCGAGTTGATCGAAGCCGGCGTCATCGCATGACCGCCAGGGGAGGAGCGAACCGATGCAACTGATGGAGGTGCCCGAGGCCGTCACGGCGTTGATCGGGCAGGAGCAGTACGAGGAGGAGGGCGGGTTCCCGGTCGAGCACGGCTACATCTGGACGACGTGCGCCTCGGTGGAGAACGGCAACCCGTTGTTCTGGGACGACGACGTCGCCGCCGAGATCACCGATGGCCCGATCGCCCCGCCGACGATGCTGTCGGTGTGGTTTCGGCCCCACCACTGGTCGCCGGGCCGCACCGAGCCGGCGGTACCGCTGCAGGCCCACTTCGACCTGAAGGAGCTGCTCGACCTGCCCGAGGCCATCATCAGCGAGAACACGATCACGTTCCATGACCCGGTGCGCATCGGCGATCGCATTCGCAGCCGCCAGGTCCTGAAGTCGATCAGCGACCCGAAGACCACCAAGCTCGGAACCGGCCGGTTCTGGGTGCTCGAGGTCGAATACCTGAACCAGGACGACCAGCTGGTCGGGGTCGAGAGTTACACCGCCTTTGGCTACCGCCGCCCGGAGGATGTTGCATGACCGAGCAGCTTCTGCACGGTGCCGTCTCGGCCGGCGACGAGGTTCCGCCGCTCGAGTACGAGGTCAGTGCCACCACGGTGGTGCTCGGCGCGCTGGCCTCGCGCGATTGGCGACCCATGCACCACGACTACGACTTCGCGGTGAATCGCAACGGCACCAAGGACATCTTCCTGAACACGCCGAATCAGGCCGCCTGGTTCGAGCGCTTCGTCACCGACTGGACCGGCCCCAAGGCTCGACTGGCCCGGATGACGTTCCGGATGAGTGATTCGGTCTATCCCAAGGACACCATGCGCTTCACCGGCACCGTCACCGGCACCGACGTCGACGCCACCGGATGCGGCTTTGTCGACATCGATGTCCAGCTCCACGCCGACGATCGCCTGTGCACGACCTGCGCCGTGCGTATCGCCGTGCCGCTCGACGAAGCCGACAACCCCTGGGCCCGCCGCGGCGAGCAGTGGGCCCCCTAGATCACAACGACCAAGCAAACCCGAGGATCATCCCATGCTCGACCTGGATTTCACCGAAGAACAAGACATGTTGCGCGAGGCCGTCGGTGGCCTGTGCGACGACAAGGCACCGCTCGAATCGGTGCGCGCCCTCGAGAATGACGAGACCGGCTTCGACGCCGAGTTCTGGCAGCAGCTCGCCATGCTCGGCGTGACCGGCGCGTTGATCCCCGAGGAACACGGCGGCTCGGGCATGAGCCTGATGGATGCCGTCGTCGTCTACGAGGAGTTCGGCCGCTCGCTGGCACCGTCACCCCACCTGGTGTCGGCCGTGGTTTGTGCCGGCGTGTTGACCCGGGCCGGCAGCGATGCCCAACAGGCCGAATGGCTGCCCAAGATTGCCTCGGGCGAGGCGATCGTGAGCGCGGCTTGGCTCGAACCGGACAACAGTTCGGGTCCCGCAGGCGTGCAGATGGTCGCCGAGGCGGCGGGCGAAGGCTGGTCGCTGTCCGGGGCGAAGCGGCACGTCTTCTTCGCCAAGGCTGCGTCGGCCTTCGTCGTGTTGGCCCGCTCGGCCGATGGCGTCGATCTGTTTCTCGTTCCCGCCGATGCCGACGGCATCTCCCTCACCCAACAGAACAGCGTGGCCTATGACACGCAGTATCGGGTCGACTTCGACAACGTGGCGGTCGGCGCCGACCAGCGCATCGGCCCGGCCGGTTCGGGTTGGGGCACCTGGCATCGCACGCTGCTCGAGGCCGGGATCCTCGTCGGTGCGCAATGTGTCGGCGGCGCGAAGCGAGTACACGAGATCACCAGCGAATACGCCCAGGAGCGGGTGCAGTTCGACAAGCCTCTCGCCGCGTTCCAGTCGATCAGCCACTACCTGGCCGACGGCATCACCGAGATCGACGGCGCACGGGTGCTCGTCTATCAGGCGGCTTGGGCGAGGGACGCCCAACACTCGATCGAGAAACTGGCGCCGATGGCCAAGATGATCGCGACCGAGACGTTCCGCAAGGTTTCGGCGACCGCGATTCAGGTGCACGGCGGCATGGGGTTCACGGTCGAGTGCGACGCCCAGCTGTATTTCCGCCGGGCCAAGAGCCTCGAGCTCAACTGGTTCGACACCAGCCACCTCGAAGAACTCATTGCGGCCCAGGTCCTGGATTAGCACTTACTGCCGAACTCGCCTTCGTCTCGTCCGGTGCTTCGCTCATTCCGCTCCGCGTTGCGGTCTCCGGACCAGCAGGTCGAGGAGCCGCGGTCACTACCGAATTCGCCGTCGGGCGGTCTATCATGATCTCGTCTGTTTCGATCACGGTGCCGACCGACGACCTCACCCAGGTGCGGTCGATCTATCCCGAACTCGAGAGGATCGGCTACGACCGGGCCTTCTCGTTCGAAGCCAAGCACGATCCCTTTCTGCCCCTGGCGACGGCGGCCGAACACACCTCACAGCTGCGGCTGGGCACGGCAATCGCGATCGCGTTTGCCCGCACGCCGATGACGTTGGCCAACATCGGTTGGGATCTCCAGACGTTGACCGGCGGTCGGTTCACGCTGGGCCTCGGCTCACAGATCCGGCCCCATGTCGTCGAGCGGTTCGGAATGCCCTGGTCGCGCCCGGCCGAGCGCATGCGAGAGCTCGTGCTGGCGGTTCGGGCGATTTGGCATGCGTGGGAAACCGGCGATCAGCTGGACTTTCGGGGTGACTTCTATTCGCACACCCGCATGATCCCGGCCTTCGATCCCGGCCCGAATCCGTTCGGCCTTCCCCCGCTCTTCACCGCGGGAGTTGGCCCCCGCATGACCGAGGTGGCCGGCGAGGTCGCCGACGGCTTCCTGGTGCACCCGGTCAACACCCGCCGCTCGCTGCGGGAGCTGACCCTGCCGGCGTTGGAGCGGGGCGCGGCTCGAGCCGGGCGACAACCGACCGATATCGAGGTGGTGTGCGTCACCACCATCGTGACGGGCCGCACCGAAGCCGAGTTCCAGCGTTCCTACGATGCCGTGCGGCAACAGCTCGCGTTCTACGGCACGACACCGGCCTACCAGCCCGTGTTCGAGCTCCATGGCTACGGCGATGCCCACCTCGAACTGAAGCGGCTGGCCCGACAAGGCGAGTGGGAGCAGATGGCGTCGTTGATCGACGACACGTTTCTGCGCGAGGTGGCCGTGGTCGGCGAGCTTCACGACATCGCGCCCGCGCTCCAGGCTCGGCTCGAAGGCGTGTCAGGGTCGGTGAGCTTGGTGAACAACCGAGCCCCCGACCCCAACCACTTCGCCGAAGTCGTCGCCGACCTGACCGGTTCCGGCTGACCGCAGCTACTGGCGACGTTTCTGGATGTTGGCCCACTCGTCTCGCAGACCGACGGTGCGGTGGAACACGCTGGTGTCGCCGGGGTCGGTGGCGAAGTAGCCGAGCCGCTCGAACTGGTAGACCTCGCCCGGGTTGGCCTCGGCGAGGGCCGGTTCGAGCTTGGCCGCAACCGTTTCGCGGGAGCTTGGATTGAGGCTGTCGAACACTTCAGCTCCGTCGCTACCCGGGTGCGGGTCGGTGAAGAGGCGATCGTAGAGATGGACCGTGGCATCGACCGCGTGGGCCGCCGACACCCAGTGCATCGTGGCCTTCACCTTGCGGCCATCGGGCGCTGAGCCGCCTGCGCTGGCCGGGTCGTAGGTGCAGCGCACCAGGGTCGGATGGCCATCGGCGTCGACATCGGCGTCGACCGCAGTCACCAGGAAGCCGGCCCGGAGCCGGACTTCCCGACCGGGTGACAGGCGGAAGTATTTAGGGGGTGGTTCGAGTTTGAAGTCGTCCTGTTCGATCCACAGCTCGCCGCTGAACGGCACCATGCGGGTTCCGGCCGATTCGTCCTTGGGGTGGTTCGCGACCTCGACCATCACGACCTCGGGTTGGCCGCCGGCATCGGTGGGCCAGTTGGTGATCGTGACCTGGAGGGGCCGGAGCACGGCCATGCGGCGGGTGGCATGTTCGTTGAGCTCGGTGCGGATGAACGATTCGAGAAGTTCGATGTCGTGCACGCTGTTGGTCTTGGCCACCCCGATGTGCTCGACAAAAGCCCGGATGGCCGCGGGTGGGTAGCCGCGGCGGCGAAGGCCGCGCAGGGTGGGCATGCGCGGATCGTCCCAGCCGTCCACGTGGCCGTCGTCGACCAGGCGCCGGAAGACCCGCTTGCTCATCACCGTGTGGGTCAGGTTGAGGCGGGCGAACTCGGTCTGCTCGGGTGCCTCATAGGGCAGATCATCGATGTTGGCCAGGAACCAGTCGTACAGCCCTCGGTGGTCGGCGAACTCCAGAGTGCACAGCGAGTGGGTGGTGCCTTCGATCGCATCGGATTGGCCGTGGGCCCAGTCGTAGGTCGGGTAGATGTTCCACTCGTCGAGGGTGCGGTAGTGGTGCGCGTGGCGGATGCGGTACAGCACCGGATCGCGCAGCTGCATGTTGTCGGCTTGCATGTCGATCTTGGCTCGCAGCACCCGGGACCCGTCCTCGAACTCGCCGGCCTTCATGCGTCGGAAGAGGTCGAAATTCTCGTCCGACGAGCGCTCGCGGTAGGGGCTTTCAACGCCGGGCTGGCCGAAGCCACCCCGCTGTTCGCTGATGGTCTCGGCATCTTGATCGTCGACGTAGGCCAGGCCCTTGGCGATCAACTGCTCGGCCCATTCGTACAGCTGGCCGAAGTAGTCGCTGGCGAACTTGGTTTCGCCGCTCGGGCTGAAGCCGAGCCAGGCCAGGTCTTCCTGAATGCCGTCGATGTAGGACTGGTCTTCGGTCTCGGGATTGGTGTCGTCGAAGCGGAGGTGGCATTCGCCGCCGAACTCTTCGGCGATTCCGAAGTTGAGCGCGATCGACTTGGCGTGGCCGATGTGGAGGAAGCCGTTGGGCTCGGGCGGAAAGCGGGTCTGGACGCGGCCGTGGTATTTGCCGGCCGCAGTATCGGCAACGACTTTGTCCCGCACGAAATCACTGGGGGAGTCGCGGTCGGTCTCGTCGTTGGGGGTGCTCACGCCCTCAGGCTAAAGGGGTCGCGCCGCCGGCACAGGGTTTTCACCTCACGGGTTCAGCCGTGGCAAGGTGGACCGAACTCGAGCCCGTGGGGGAACTATGGCTGAAGCAGCTCCGAAGACCGATGCCGGCGAGGTCGCCGGTTGGCCCAAGCTGCGGTTCTCGTACCGCACCGATCCCGATCGCATCGCCGAATTGCTGCCGCCCGGCATCACGCCGGGGGCCAATCCGCACGTGCACATCCAGATCTACTGTGTGCCGATCATCGGTGAACCGGAGTTCGGCGTCAGTACCAAGGTCGAGGCCGATTTCGATGGCATCGAGGGTATGTACAACCTCGGCATGGGCATCGATCAAGAAGCGGCGATTTTCAACAGTCAGAGCATGAACGGTCAGCCCAAGTTTCCGTGCCGCATCCGGTTCTTCCGCCTGCAGGACGAGGTCGAGGCCAAGTGCACCCACCAGGGGTACACGTTTCTCGACTTCCGCGGCCGGCTCGGCGACCCGGTCGAGGTTGACACCACGCCCGAAGAGCAGAACGAATGGTGGATCAAGGTGTCCCGCCAGATCGGCGGCGCCGAAAAGGAGTACGACTTCCCGCCTCACGTGGTGCGGGTGCGCACCGTGATGGGTATGAAGTCCAGCCAGCCGGTCGACGGTGATCTGATCCTGCGGGACAGCCCATGGGATCCCATCGCCGAGCTCTTGCCGATGCGCGAGCAGCTGAGCGCCGACCTTGTGACCACGTCCTTTCACGAGCGTGAGATCACCAATGCCGGGCCGCTCGATCCCACCGCCTTCTGGCCCTTCGTCGACACCATCGGTGGTTCCCGCTGGCCGGGCGAACGGGGCGGCCCCCGCTACGGTCGGGGCTGACCACTCACGCCCAAATTCTTGCCGAAAACCCCGGCGCCGGTGGTTTTCGGCAAGAAGAACGAACGTGCGGCTAACCGCCCACGTTGAGCACGGTGCGGATGCCGTCGGCGTTGCGCAGGTGTTCGAAGCCTTGGTTGATGTCGG
>JABDJW010000179.1 GCA_013002375.1 Acidimicrobiales bacterium
GCGGTGATCGCCATCGACGACACGATCGTGGCCCTCTCGCCCATCTTCACCTACCGGGGCCAATCTCAGACGTTCGTTGCGCTGTTGCCACCCGAAGCCATCGGCGCCGGCGGCTCCCACCGCCTCGACGTCGGATGGTGGACGGAATCAACCGGACTGACCGCACTCGAGCTGCAGTAGTTCGCGCCCGGGTTCGGCTATTCGCCGTGGGCCAGCTTGGCGAACTCCTCGGCGATCAGCTCGGACACGCCGGATTGATGCGTGGCCCGCCACTGCCGCCACGGGAAGATGGGTTCCCAGCGATGAAGCTTGGCGAAGCTCACCGTGGCCGAGATGAGCTCCTCGCCGCCTTCGGCCTCGGCCAGCACGTGGCTGAACCGGGGAAAGTCCGGCCCGGCGATCGTGGAGTGGCCGAGCATTTCGGCGGTGCGACCCTTGTCGACCTCGCCGGCTGCGTAGCTGCCCTTCGCGTGATCGCCCCCCGCATGGTTCGCGCTGACCACATAACAGAGGTTCTCCTGCGCTCGGGTCGCGGTGGTTTGGGTCATGTAGTCGCGCTTACCCGGACCGGCGAACGTGCCACAGCAGTTCAGGATGATCCGAGCACCCTTGAGCGCCAGGATGCGGGTGAGCTCGGGGTTGAACCAGAAGTCGTAGCAGATCTGGATGCCGACCGGCCCGAACCGGGTGTCGAACACCGGCAGCTCGGTGCCGGGCGCGAACGTGACCCCCTCGGTGACCCACGGCAGTGATCCGAGGTGCAGCTTGCGGTAGGTGCCCTGAATGCCATCGGGCCCAACGAACGCCACCGCGTTGTACAGCCGAGAAGGGTCGGCTGGATCGCGTTCGATCATGCCGAGGGCCACGTAGGTATCGTGTTCGGCGCAGAGCGCGGCCACCCGTTCGGTCGAGGGGCCCGGAACGGTCTCGGCCAAGCCGTCGTGATAGTCGCAGTGGTCGGCTTCGAGCCGGCAGGCGTCGCACCCGCCGAGGCCGGTCAACGCCTCCTCCGGAAAGGCCAGGATGTCGATGCCTTGCGCGGCGGCTTCGACGATGTTGGCCTCGACCTTGGCCATCGTGGCCGCAACGTCGCCGGCGACCGTCGCGAAGTTCACCGCCCCGAGCGTGACGGTGGTTTCGTACGCCGCATACCGTTCAGGGATCATGCCCAACCGTACCCGGTCGGTCTCTCGCGGTGCCCGCCACCGCGCGACATGGCACGCGGCGGCCAGGCCGCGGTCGACATCTACCGTCGGTACGACGCGGCTCAGGGGCGAGCGAGACGGGCGATCACCGGGTCGGCGAGGGCCTGGGCGTACCGGTAGGCGCCCGACGACCAGGCGTCGCATTCGTTGATCACCCCGAGGACCGCAGGTTCGGCGGTCGGGCAGAAATGCGCGCCGTCGGGAGCATGCACCGCGATGCGCCCATCGACACAGCCCTGCTCGGGCCCTTCGATCGGCAGGCAGGGCAATGTCGCAGTCCAGCGACCGTCCTCCAACAGCGCATCGTCGACGTCGACGAACGTGGTGACATCGGACCGGTCGGCGAAGCGGCGGTACATCTCGATGAGGCTGGTTGCCTCCGGCGAGGCCGTTTGCGCCATCGGCGCACCGGCGATGAACAGGGCGATCCCACGCTCGCGGGCCGTCGCTTCGATGCGTTCGAGCGCCTGCTGGTAGCGAGCCGTGTGGGCGGTCCCTCGGAGCGGATCCCCGATATCGTCCCGCATGCACGGGGTGAACGCATTGCCCGAGTAGGCCAGCACGATGGCGTCGTACTCGACCTCGGCCGTCTTGGCGATGAACGGCTCGACCGAGTCGCAGAGCGCCACACCGCCGAGCGCTCCGGTGCCGACCTCGACCTGCATGGGCTGATCGACGAACGCGTCGACGAAGTACGTTGCGGCCTCGTGGGCCAGGGAGTCGCCCCAGAGGGCGACGCGAACGACGCCGTCCGGACCGGCATCGATCGGACCGGCTTGGCTCGTGCACGACGAGGCGACGGCGACCAATGCCGCGGCCACCACGAGAGCACGATGAAACGGGCCGCTACCGGCTGGTGAGTTGGTCAGTCCGCCGGCACGCACGCCCAGCAGCGTACGCGCCCGCAGGCTGGGTCACTTCACTCGGCCGAGGAGATGGACGTCGACGACACGTCCGCTCGACAGCCGGTCAGGTCGCTGCTCCGACGAGCCATGCGGTGGTGACGACGACGAAGGTCAACGCGACGGCCTCGACGATGAGGTTCGTTCGCAACTCGGTCTCGAGCCGAGTGTCGTCGGGGGCTGCCTCGAACCGGGGCCGAAGTCGGAAGTGGTTGTGGGCGCCCAACAAGGCGGCGATCCCAACGGCGGCGGTCTTGAGGAGCAGGAGCTTGCCCCACTCGGTCGAGGTCAGCTCGCCGAACGAATCGAGCACGAACACCGCCATCACGACACCGGCGACCACCACCGACGCCAAGGCCACCGCGGCCACCGACGAGAACCGCACCACGAGTTCCGCGGCCCGGGTCGCCTCGCCGCCACGACGCCGGCCAACCACCACGGCCAGCAACGCCACCACTCCTCCGGCCCACACCGCCGCCGCCACGACGTGCACGCTGTTCACCGCGGCATGAACGATGCGGGGCCCCTCGCTCGCGGTGTGCCCGTCGAACCAGAACGACACCACCAACAACCCGGCAC
>JABDJW010000244.1 GCA_013002375.1 Acidimicrobiales bacterium
TCTCTGGATTGCCCTGGTTCGACCGGAGGTGAAGGCACCCACCTCTCGATTCGTGCGAAGCCAGCGGGGACGGGGGGTTCCAGCGGCGTTCCACCCGGCCAGTGCAGCAGCGCTGATCAGCGCCGCCATTGGGCCGAGGCCCCACAGCAGGCGCTGCCACGTCGGTAGTTCGAACCGAGGCAGAATTGCCGGCAGCGGAGGCACATCGGCCCGCTCCCACACCATCACGTCATTGCGCAGCTCACCGAGCCGCTGCCAGCCGGAAGCGAACAACAGCGGGTCGTAGAACTCGTCGTTCGAGAAGACGAACTTCAGGCTGTACCGCTGCGGGGTCACGAGGAACTGCTGGAGCGAGCCGACCCCGGGGACCCCGCGGTACTTCGCTCCTTCCAGCCGCTCGACCGCACGGCTGACCAGCTCGGGAAGGCGCCGGACCGAGTGATAGTTGCCGTCGACCGTCGTCGCGGTGGTGTGGGCGCTGACCCAGGCCATCTGGTCGCCGAAACCCAGGGTCAAGTAGCGCCAGCGGTCGTGCTGATCCTTGGCCATGAACTCGGCGATCGGGTCGGGATCGATGGGGTCGGGCTGCATGGTGCGGAACCGGGACAGGCTGGCCGAGAACAAGAACCCAAGGACGATCAGCAGAGTCCCGGTGGCCAACGCGGCACGGGCCACCAGCCGGCGGAGTCCGATCTCCTCCATTGCGAGGTTGGCCCGCTCGATCAGCCCGGCAACCGCGGTGCCGGCCAACGGCAGCACGGCAATGGTGGCCCAGAACGTGAACCGATCCAGGGTCAAGATGTCGAAGGCACCGCCGAGCAACAGCCGCGGAATCGGGGTCGTGCCGCCAGTACCCAACAAGGCCAGCAACGAGACCGAGGCTGCGAGCGGCCAGTTACGGCTGGGCCAGGACCGGATGAGGGCCAGCGGGGCGATCAGCAGTAGCGGACCCCACGGCACGAGCCAGAAGACCAATCCGGCGTTGGTATCGACGAGGAAGTTCTCTCGACTGGCGTGCGGGATCGGGACCTGCGAGATCGGATCGGCTTGACTCCACATCCAGTACGGCAAGACCACGACCACCAGGGTCGACACAACGAGTACGCCGAGGACGCCGAGACGCAGCCCGATCGGGAGCACCCGCTGCGCCCGGCGAAGCACCACCGGCACGATGGTCCGGACCGTGACCCGAACCCGATGCACGACCGTTTCGTCATTCGTGGGTTGTGCGAGATGATCGATCACCGCACGGGCGGCAACCGGTCCGAGGAAGAACACGGATCCGAACAGCACGGTCACGTGGTGGGTGGCCGTGGTCGCCGCCAGCAGCGACATGCCGACCAGCAATGATCGCCGTCGACCCTGTCGCAGCCAGGAGTCGATGAAGGGCAGAACGTTCAGCAGCAGCCCGAGTGACGCGGTCGTCGGCAGTTGTCCGAACACATGCACTGCCTCGGCTATCGATGTCGACAGTACGGCCAACAGGGCGGCCCACCGGGCGCTGCGCTCGTCGACCCAGAGAAGAGCGAACCGGTACACCCCGATCACCAGCACGAGGAGAGCGCAGAGCTGGACGAGCATGAACGCACTCGAAAGACCGATCAGCCTCGCCAGCAGCGCCATCAGTTGATGGGTGCCCGGTGGATAGCTGACCACCGTGAAGCCGGTATACCAGCGCTCATCCCAGGTGCTGAACCAATCGCGGACGTAGTGATCGGCGAAGAACATGTGCACGTACGCGTCGTACGTACGTTGGTACGAACCCGACAGCAGCAACGCGCCGTGCAACGCGACGGCCAGGGTCAAGATTGCGGCCGGGCGCGGGGGTTGCAGACCGTGGGTTCGACTCATGCCACCACGGTGACGGCGATTCATCGAGTCCGTCTCGAGGAATGCTCAAGACTTCATCAAGTGGGCCGGCCCGGGCCCGACGTTGTCGACGGGTCCCGGCGGCAGGGCCGCTGAGCTCGAGCTGCTGAATCGAGCCGCTTGGACTCGATCTAGGGGGCGACCGTCGTCGACGCGCCGCGATCGGCTTCGGCCTGATGTTGGTCGTAGACGTGCTGGAAGAAGTTGCCGACCGAACGCACGACTCGCGTCGCCCGGGCCGACCCGAAGACCTCGAAGGCATGCTGGGTGCCGGGAAGTTCGAGATAGACCACCGGCTGCTCCGACTGTTCCCGCAGCGAGGCGGCAAAGGTGCGGGCCTGCTCGACCGGCACGAGGCCGTCGTTCGTGCCGTGGGTGACCATGAACGGCGGAGCGTCGTCGTGCACCCAGGTGAGCGGTGACGCTTGTTCCCAGATGTGGGGTTGCTCGTGCTCGGCGGTCTTGAGCACCACCCGCTCCAGCATCTCCTTCATGTCCTCGCGGCCCGACCCGTCGCGGTTGAGGAAGTCGTAGACGCCGTACATCGGGGCCGCGGCCCGGATCGTGGTGTCGACGTCCTCGAACCCGGGCTGGAACACCGGTGCGTTGGCTGACAACGCGGCCAGGCTCGACAAGTGGCCGCCGGCCGATCCGCCGGTGATGGCGATGTAGTCGGGGTCGCCGCCGTATGCCGCGATGTTCTCCCGAATCCAGGCGATGGCCCGCTTGACGTCGACGATGTGATCGGGCCAGGTCGCCCGCGGGCTGAGCCGGTAGTTGATGGCCACACAGACCCACCCCTGATCGCACATGTGGGTCATCAGCGGCCGACCCTGCTCTTCCTTGGCGCCGACCACCCACCCCCCGCCGTGGACCTGCAACAGCACCGGTGCCTTGGCCCCGGGCGGTAGGTCGGCGCGGCGCCAGACATCGAGTCGGTGCCGCCGACCGGCGTCGCCGTAGTCGACGTTGTCGGCCTCCAGCAGCCGCTTGCGGCCGCTGGTCAGCGGCAAGGCGATCTGCTTTGCGGAGATGGGTTCACCCGGCCCGGTCGCCGGTCGGTAGCTCGAGCCCAGTCCGGCCGACAACACCTCCTCGCTCAGTTCGCCGGACTTCTGGCCCTGGCGATACATCGCGGCCAGGGCCAGCCACGAGCCGACGTTCAAGGCCAAACCGGCTTTGCTCAGCTTGGAATCGAGCCCGTGACGGGCCACGTGACGTCCGGTGGCCACCGCTTGCACGCCGATCGCGTGAAGGGGCAGTTCGGACGTGAACCATCCGGCGAAGAACAGCGGCACCGACGCGAGGCCTTTGCGGGTGAACGGCTTCCAGGCATTGGCGGTGTTGGCCGCCCGCAGCGCGCTGGCCGCGACGAACGAGGTGGTTGGTTCCATGGCGCGAAGTGTAGGCCGGGCCTCGGCCGCTACATCGGCTCGCCGAAGGGGTCTTCCACCTTGGTCGGCTTCCCGAGCTTGCCCGCCTTCATCAGTGCCTTCAGCGACTTGGGGATGCCATCGGCGATATCCCACAGGTCGGGCACGAGTTCGGGGTCGGCCGACAGCCCGAAATCGATGCGGTCGATGTAGGACAACACGGTGATGTTCAGGCCCATCGTCTCGGTGATGACCGAACCGGGGAACATGCCGGTGGTCAGCGCCCCCGCGAAGTAGAGCGGGAAGGGCGGGCCGGGCACGTTGGAAACCACCGTGTTCATGACCGTCGGCATGGCCCGCAGCGCACCGGTGCGGGCCAGGGCCCGGATGGCGAAGTTGAGCATCAGTGGCGGAGCGGTCTCACCGATCGATTGGATCTGATGGGCCCGAATGGCATTGGTCATCGCCTTCGACGCCTTGCTGCTCTTGGCGATCGCCTTGAGACGGGCCTTCGGATCGGGCTCGTCGGTCGCCAACGAGACGTTCATGTTGGCGATCTGATTGTTGAGCTCGTTGTCGTCCGCGGAGCGCGTCGAAACCGGCACGCCGGCCACGAGCGGCTCCTCGGGCAGCTCATCGTGGCTGAGCAGGTACTCGCGCAGCGCGCCGGAGCAGATCGCCAGCACGACGTCGTTGACCTTGACGTCGTACTTCCGTCGGATCTTTTTGACGTCCTCGAGCGAGATCGAGGTGAAGGCGTTGGTGCGCCGGGCGCTGATCTCGGCATTCCATCGGGTGGTGGGCACCCCGGTGAGCGGCGCGGTGTCCTCGGCGGTGCGGTTGAACTCGAGCAGCGCCAGACCCCGCCGGCCGGCTTCCGCGGTGTAGCGGGCGATGCGCATCGGCGTGCGCATGTTCGGGAGCACGCTCCGGGCCAGCAATTCGGCCGAGCTGGGTTCGCGCCCCGCCGAGGTCTTCGCCTTGGGAATCTCCCGCGGTGGAGGATCGGGCTCCAGGTCGGTCAGAACCGTCGCCAGCGAGGCACCGGCCATGCCGTCGAGCAGGCAGTGGTGAAACTTGACCACCGTCGCCAGCCGACCGTTGGCCAGGCCGTCCAGGTACCAGAACTCCCACAGCGGATAGCGGCGATCGAGTTGGCGGGTCATGATCTGCGAGAGCAGCTCGGCGGTTTCGACCTTGCCCCCCGGCTGGGGCACTCCGGCGCGACGGATGTGGCGGGCGAGGTCGAAGTTGGTGTCCTCGATCCACACCGCGCGGTCGAGATTGAGCGGCGTCTCCTTCAGCTTCCACTTGAACTTGGGGGCGAGCGGTAGCCGCGATTCGAGGTGGGCGACCGCCTTCTCGAAGCTGAAGTCTTCGCTGGTCGACGGGTCGAGCACGGTCAGACCAGCGATGTGCTGGTGCCATTCCGGCGTTTCCATGGTGAGGAAGAGGGCATCAGTTCCCGACAGGCGTTGCATGTCGCCTACAGTACCGACGGGAATGACTGCTACCAAAGTTTCACCAAAGCCATCGAATTCCACCGTGCTGCGGTCAGTGATGCGGGCGACTGGGCAGGCCCACTTCCGGTCGACGATGTATCTGGCCAATACCGTGAGCGGGCGTCGTTCGCGTCGATTCCGGAAGTCGAACGTGCCGGTGGCCGAGCTCACGCCCTTGGCTGCATCACAGGCCGTCCTCGACGAACTCGTCAAGGTCTACTTCTCGGTCGGGCGGGAACCCCTCGCCAGCGTGGACATCGGGCAACTCCATGCCGACCTCGACGCCATCATCGATCACAACGCCGTCACCGGCAGCCCGCACGTCGAACCCGAGGCGCCCGGTGACTACTCGATCGAACGACGCAGGTTCGGTGGGGTCCGCGGCGAGTGGCTTCGCTTCGAGAGCGGTTGGGCACCACACGACGATGCACCGGGCCGCGACCCGTGGATCGACGACGACATCAACAACATCGCCCAGGTCGGTCTGCTCCGGCACCCCGATCACGAGGCCCGACCCTGGCTGGTGCTGGTCCACGGCGCCGAGATGGGCCGCCACCGGCTCGACGCCCGGATCATGCGGGCCGAGTACTTCCACGACGAGCTCGGCGTCAACGTGGCCATGCCGGTGCTGCCCCGCCATGGTCCCCGAGGCCCCGGCACCGGCCACGTTCGCGGCGAGTTCCCGAGCGACGACTTCGTGTCGAACATCCACGGCCTGACCCAGGCGGTCTGGGACGTACGCCAGCTCCTGGCCTGGATTCGCGACCAGGGCGGCGACACGATCGGCATCTACGGGTTCTCGTTGGGCGGCAACGTGACCGCCCAGATCGCGCAGCACGAACCCGACGTCGACGCGCTCATCGCCGGCTGCCCCGCCGTCAGCATGGTCGATTTGGTGCGGTCCAACATGCCGCCCGCCATTCGGCGCCGACATCGCGAGCTGTTCGACAAGGCGGCGGTCGCCAGCGAGGTGATCTCACCACTCAGCAGCGCCGCGGTCACGCCGCACGAGAACTTGGTCGTGCTCGGCGCAGCCCACGATCGCCTCGCCGATCCCCTGAACCAGGCTGCCCGATTGTGGAAGCACTGGGACGAGCCGGAGTTCCACGTTCTGCCCCGGGGGCACGTGTCGTTCATGTTCGGCCAGACCGCCACCCGCACCATCGAAGCCGCGCTGCGGCAGCGAGGCGTCAGCCATCACCGTTAGGGGCCGGATCTGGTACACGGCCGCAGCGATCGCTCTCTCGCTCGCCGCGTGCGGCTCAGCAACCTCGCCGTCCGCCGCCCGCCCGACCTCTGCGGCGACGCCGACGACCGAGCCGGCACCCCCGCCGCCGAAGATCACCCCATCAGCCCCCGAATCCACCACGATGCCAATGCGGCCCGCCGGGGCTCCGGCCCCCGACTGGCTCGGCACCCGAGATCTGCCGTTGCGGCCCGACGAGTTCGGCGAGATCCAGCCCACGCCACCCGAGCTGGTCGACCGACGCTTGTGGACCGACGACATGCTGCCGCCTCCCCCCGACGATCGATTCCACATCACGATCGAGCATCCGCCGCCCGCCGAGGTTCTGGCCCGCTCGACGTACCGGGACGAATGTCCGGTCACCGCGGACGAACTGGCCTACCTGACGGTGAGCTTCTTCGGCTTCGACGGCCTGTTCCATACGGGCGAGCTGTTGGTCCACGCCGACTGGGCCGACGAGTTGGCCGGCGTGTTCGAGGGATTACACGCCCAACGCTTCCCCATCGAAGAGATGCGGGTGGTGACCCAAGCCGAACAAGATGCCCACCCGACCGGCGATGGCAACAACACCTCGGCCTTCGTCTGTCGGACCGCGGTCGACCCGACCCGATGGTCTCGCCACGCGTCGGGGCTGGCCGTCGACATCAACCCGTTTCACAACCCGTACGTCAAGGACGATCTCGTCCTGCCCGAGCTGGCCTCGGCCTACGTCGATCGCAGCGACGTCCGGCCCGGCATGATCGGCCCCGACCAAGTTGCGCTCTTCGCCGAACTGGGCTGGGGTTGGGGTGGCAATTGGAACACCCTCCTCGACCACATGCACTTCAGCGACAACAACCGCTGAACTGCCGGACGCAAACGAGCCAAAACCAACTAGAAGGCAACCATGAGCGAGTTCTTCACCACCGTCCCGGAACCGATCGCCTACGAAGGGCTCGACAGCGACAACCCGCTGGCCTTTCGTTGGTACGACGCCGACCGGGTCGTCGCGGGCAAGACCATGGCCGAGCACCTGCGGTTCGCCGTCGCCTACTGGCACAGCTTTGCCTGGGACGGCCTCGACATCTTCGGCGCCGGCACGCTCGACCGACCTTGGATCGACGGCACCGCCGGCGAGGCTGCCCTGCCTGCGGCCAAAGCCAAGATGGCGGCCGCGTTCGAGTTTTTCGAGAAGCTCGGCGTTCCCTTCTTCTGCTTCCACGACGTCGACATCGCCCCGACCGGATCCACGTTCAAGGAGTCCGCAGTGCTCCTCGATCAAATGGTCGACGAGGCCCAGGGCCATATGGCCCGCACCGGCACCCAGTTGCTCTGGGGCACGGCCAACCTGTTCTCGAACCCGCGTTTCCAGGCCGGGGCCGCCACCAACCCCGATCCCGAGCTGTTCGCCTATGCGGCAGCGCAGGTCTGCCACTGCCTCGAGGCCACCAACCGGCTCGGCGGCGCCAACTACGTGCTGTGGGGCGGCCGCGAAGGCTACGAGACGTTGCTGAACACCGACCTGGCCCGCGAGCTCGATCAGCTCGGCCGGTTCCTGACCATGGTGGTGGAGCACAAGCACGAGATCGGCTTCACCGGCACGATTCTGCTCGAACCCAAGCCGTTCGAACCGACCAAGCATCAGTACGACTTCGACGTCGCGGCGTGCCAGGCGTTCCTGGCCAAGTACGACCTGCTGGGCGAGGTCTTCGTGAACATCGAGGTCAACCACGCCACGTTGGCCGGCCACGACTTCCATCACGAGATCGCGGCCGCGGTCGCGGGTGGCGTCTTCGGCAGCATCGATGCCAACGCCGGCGACGATCGGTTGGGTTGGGACGTCGACCGGTTCCCGGTCTCGGTCGAGCAGATGACCCTCGGCATGCTCGAGATCCTGCGCGCCGGTGGGTTCACGACCGGCGGGCTGAACTTCGACGCCAAGCTCCGGCGCCAGTCGATCGAACGCGATGACCTGTTCCACGCCCACATCGGTGGCATGGACACGATGGCCCATGCCCTTCTCGTCGCCGCCGCCCTGCTGGAAGACGCCGCAATCGACGGCTTCCGCGCTGAGCGCTACGCCGGCTGGCAGCAGCCGCTGGGCCAGCAGATCCTCAACGACGAGCACACGCTGGCCTCACTGCATGATCGGGCCATGGGCGCACCCGAACCGGGCCGCAGCTCGGGCCGCCAGGAGCACCTGGAGAACATCGTCGCCAAGTACATCGACCGGGTGCGCTAGCCGGTGACCTCCATTCGATGAGCCCGAGCCGATGAGACTGGTGCTGGGAGTCGACTCGTCGACCCAATCGACCAAGGTCGAGGCCCGAAACGTCGAGACCGGCGAGGTCGTGGCCCGGGGCTCCGCGCCCCACCCACCGACCACGCCCCCGGTCTCCGAACAGGCTCCCGCGGCCTGGTGGGGTGCCCTCGTGGACGCGGTCGCGGTGCTGGGCGGGCACCGCGCCGACGTCGTGGCCATGGCGGTCGCCGGTCAACAACACGGGCTGGTGCTGATCGACGAGGCCGACGAAGTCATCCGCCCGGCCAAACTCTGGAACGACACGACCGCCGCGCCCCAGGCGACTGCCCTGGTC
>JABDJW010000250.1 GCA_013002375.1 Acidimicrobiales bacterium
ATCGCCGCGTGCCCGGCCGGCTGCAGCCGGCCGATGGTGTCGACCGCGGTGTGATAGTGCAACACCTTGGGGCGCTCGGCCGACGGGGGCAGCTGATCGGGTTTGTGGGTCGCTTGGTTCCATGCCCCATCGAGCAGCACCGGGCGGAGGCCCAGCTCGGTGAGGGCCAACAGGTTCGACACCTGATCAACGTGGATCGCCCACTTGTCGAGCAGCTCGCGCCGTTCGAGAAGCCACCGGGCCCAGCGCTCCCAACCGTCGACCATGCCGGGCACATCAACTCCGTCGAGCACGTACAGGCCGCCGTTGAAGTTGCCCCGCCGAGTCGGTCCGACCGGCGTGAAACTCGTTTCCACCTCGGGCGGCACCGGCAACCCGGCCGCCTCGAACACCGCATCGAGCACCGGCAGCTTGGGAACCGTCGAATCGACCGTCTTGCCCGCGATCGTGCCCGCCCCGGCCGATGCCCGACGAGGATCGGCCAGGAAGGCCAGGTCAAGGTCGGTGAGAGCGACCGGGCCGAGCGGAGCTCGCGCCGCGACGACTCGGGCGCCGGCGATCTTGTTGCAGTGGGGCGAGCGGTCGTCGAACGCCTTGACGGGGACAATCTGCACACCGGCTGCGGCCAGTGCGCGCGGCACCTCGGCATCGGTCGGCCCGACGACCGCGAGCAAGAGGTCCTCCGGCGCGACACCAGCCACTTCGGTCGCAGTGATGAACCAGCGCAGGGCATCGAGGTGAAAGCGGGCCGGCGCATCGAGGGTGGCGCCGATGATGCCACGACCGGCCTCGGCGGCAACGGAACGGGAATCCACCGCGGACTCCGGCGACCGTCGTGGTCCCCGAAGGGCGTCACGCAGGCGGCCGATTACGCCCCGATTGCCGCTCGGACCACCCATCGAGGCCAGCTTAACGGCGCGGGATAACACGTAGGCAGACCCGGCCACTACCGTGGCGTGCATGACCGACACGACCGAGGCGCCGAAGAAGGTTCGCTGGACCCACCAGTGGAAGGAACTCTACGAAGAGGTCATCGATACGGGCCTGTGCACCGGCTGCGCCGGCTGCGTGATCAGCTGCCCCCACGATGTCATCGGGTACAAACACGAGCCGGGCCAGTACAAGCCGTTCCACCTCGAAGAGGAGTTGGGCATCGCCGATTGTGGCCACGGCCAGAAGGGCTGCACGTCGTGCACCCGGGCGTGCCCCCGGTTCCGTAGCTGGGAGAGCGAGGCCGACGAACATCTGTTCGGGCGCACCCGCAACGACGACGAAATGGCCGGCATCTACGACACCATCCTGCTCACCCGAGCCAGCGACGACTTCGTGTACGAGACCGGCCAGGACGGCGGATTGGTCTCGGCGATCCTCATCTGGTGCCTCGAGAACAACATCATCGACGGGGCGTTGGTCAGCGGCGTCGAATCCGAAGACGGCGGCGAAGGCGGCTGGAAAGCAGTGCCGATGGTCGCGACCAACAAGGACGAAGTCCTCAGCGGCGCCGGCAGCCGGTACACGTACTCGGCCAACACCATCGCCTTCAACGACGCCAAGGACAAGGGCCTCGAGAACCTGGCCCTGGTCGGCATGAGCTGCCAGACGTCGATCGCCCCGGTCATGTGGCATCGCAAGATCGGCAAGGTCTCGAAACCGATCAAGCTCAACATCGGGCTGCTGTGCTCGAAGTCGTTCGACGACGCCCTCTTCGACGAACTCTTCGAGGTCAAATACGGCCTCCGTTCCGAGGACATCGCCAAGATGAACATCAAGGGCGTCTTCCAGATCTGGATGAAGAACGGCGACTACCACGAGATCAACCTCAAGGAATGCCACGCGTGGACCCGCGAGGGCTGCAATCACTGCCCTGACTTCGCGGCCGAACACGCCGACATCTCGACCGGCGGCATCGGCGAGCTCACCGATTGGACGCTGACCATCGTGCGGACCGAATTGGGGGCGGCGATCATCAACGCCATGGTTGCCGACGGCGTGATCGACACCCGACCCGGCGACGACGACCCCGGCGCCATTGCCTTGATGCACAAGCTGGCGCAGAAGAGCCGCAGCCGTTGGCCGGAATGGGCCAACGAGGAAGCCCGCGTCGGCCTCCCCACCAAAAGGTAGGGCTGGAGGGCCGATCGAGCCTGCGAAAGACCGAGGTCGATCCGGCTCCGCCGGTCGACCGGACTGCGCCTTGGCGCGCTAGCAGCGCGAGTCGAGGAGCCGCCAGGCGACGAATCGAGCCTCGGGAGGACTTCAGACGTGCGGCTACGACTCTGCGGGATGCGACGTTGTGAGCCCCTGGGCGAGCAACTCGGTGAGAGAGCGAGGCGCTAGCCGAGCGAACGGCTCAGACGCAGGGGCTGCCGAGGATCACCGACAGGTCGGTTTCGACGGTGGCGTTGGCGGCTTCGAGTTCTTCTTCGAGCTCGTCGATCGCTTGGCTGTAGAGGCGCTGGAGATCGTCGAAGTTGCCATTCTCGATGGCTTCGGCGTTGTCGACGATCTTGTCGTTGTAGACCTCGAAGACCCTGAACGGCACGTTGTCGACGAACTTGTCGAAGGTGCACTCGCAGTATTGGACCGCATCCTCACCTTGGATCTTGCCGTCCTCGTGGGTCTTCTCGCAGCCGCGTCGGTAGTTGGCTTCGACCAACGGCACCTCGACGGTCTCGCCGGTCAGATCGCTCGTGAACTCGCCGATCTGTTGGTCATACGCCGTCGGCGCGCCCTCGGTACCACACGACGCGGCGAACACCGCGATGGCGGCCAATGCCAGTCCCAACCGGGCCCGTCGGCTCACACGGTTCGGACGATTGTCTACTGCTCTCGAGGAATCCACGGCCTTGAGACTATCGCCCGGAGCCCCACGATCCGCGTCGTCAGACCGTCAGCACAGAATGACCGCCCCAACCTTCAAGCACAGGTTTACTCTGACCCCAAAACCGTAAAAGGGGTCAGACCCCAAAACCGTAAAAGGGGTCAGACCCCAAACGGCCACAGGACCGCAAAGAGGTCGGACCCGTTGGGGATCCGAGTCTTACGGTTTGGATTGCAGCTCGCGCGCCCGGGTGAAGATGGCGTCGAGCATCGGTTCGGTGAGCCGACCGGTGAAGGTGTTCTGCTGGCTCACGTGGTACGAGCACAACAGGGTGCGGTGGTCGCCGAGGGGGACCTCGACCCCATGGCCGAACTTCGGCCGCGGCGAGACTCCCAGCTCCTTGGCCGCCGCCGCGTAGCCGATGCCGCCGAGCACCAAGATGACGTTCACGCTGGTGAGCAACTCGAGCTCGCGCGCCAGGAAGGGGCGGCAGTTGTGCCGTTCCTCGGCGGTGGGCTTGTTGGCCGGTGGCGCGCACTTCACCGG
>JABDJW010000261.1 GCA_013002375.1 Acidimicrobiales bacterium
GGGTGGATCATCACCGGCTCGCGTCACGATGCGCACGGTGACGATCCCTGGATACGCGACCTGCTGACCTTCATCCGCTCACTGGCCGCGGCCGGCGCCCGCACGGTCGGGGTCTGCTTCGGGCACCAGGCCGTGGCCCAGGCGCTGGGCGGCTCCGTCGAACGAGCCGGCGAATGGAAGGCCGGACCGCATCGACTCGATGTCGAAGCCACCGAGTGGTTCGAGGGCGGCACGGTCTACGTGAACGCCATGCACCGCGATGTGGTGACCGCTCTGCCACCGGACGCAGTACGCATCGGGACCGGCACCACCGCCGACCAGCCGATGTTTCTGGTGGGCTCGACGATGCTCTGCCTCCAGGATCACCCGGAGTTCACCGCGAGCTACACCCAGGCGCTCGTGGACGCTCGGGAGGTACGGCTGGGCACCGAGGTCGCGACGTCGGCAACCAACGCCATCGCCTCGCATCCGGTCGACAACGACCGCATCGCCCGCTGGCTGGCCGCCTTCCTCACCGACCGCCGAATCTGACGACTTCCTGCTGGTGTCAGGCAACGATTCTGGCGGCGTGAAGGTGTCGGTAGGTAGAGGGGTTTTTGCCTGCTCCAAGACCGGCTCGAGGTGTCTTCTTCGGATTCGTGCTGAGCGGTTCGGTGGTCTTCGGCTGCGACGAGCGGGCACCGATCGCGATCGAGGAGGGTGGGTCGGGCGATCCCCGCCGGACTCGGGTGGAAGCTCGCCGATCCCAGCCCGGATCTGGCGTTCCTGCTCGTGCAGGTCGGCGAGGCGCGATGCGGACCCTCGACGACGACGAGATCACGTGGTTCAAATCGGTCGGTAGTTCTTTGGAAGATCTCGCCGCGGCGCGACTAGCTTTCGCCACAGGGCCACCCGTCCGGGGAGATCTGTGACCAACACCAAGCGCTTCGCCGGCCGCACGGCCATCATCACCGGCGCGAGCCGCGGTATCGGGGCCGGCATCGCGGAGCGGCTGGCCGCCGAAGGTGCCGACATCGCCATCACCGCTCGGACCTACGAGAGCCACCCCAGCCTCCCCGGCTCGCTCAAAGAGACCGCCGAGCGCTGCGAGCAATACGGCAACAAGGTCGAGATCATCGTGGCCGACCTGGCCGACGAGGATTCCCGGGCCGAGATCGTGCCCATCGCGGTGACCGCCCTCGGGCCGATCGACATCCTGGTGAACAACGCCGCGGCTGCGATCTACCAGCCGATCCACGAGTACCCGCTGAAACGGCGGCGATTGATGACCGAGATCAACATTCAGGCTCCCATCGACCTGACCCAAGCGGTACTGCCCGGCATGATCGAACGCGGGCAGGGTTGGATCGTCAACGTCTCGAGCGGTTCGGCTCGTTTGCCCGACCCCAATCCTCCCTACGACCTGGGTGGGGTGCGAGGCACCTACGGGTTCTACGGCGCGACCAAGGCCATGCTCAATCGACTGACCCAGGCCTTGGCCTCGGAGAACCACCATCATGGCGTCCGGGTCAACACCATCGAGCCCAAACACGCGGTGATGTCCGAAGGCGCCGACAAGTTGGTCGGCGACATGCTCACCGAGGACCAGATCGAATCGCTCGAAGCCATGGTCGAAGCGACCCTCATCCTGTGCGACTGCGATCGCGACCACACCGGCCGGATCGAGGCCAGCCTCGACCTGCTCGACGAACGGGGCGCGACGGTGATGACACTCGACGGTGCGGGGGCCCACCCCGGCGGATATCGAAGGTAGTAGAGCAGTGTTGTTCGACCTCACCGGCAAGACCGCACTGGTCACCGGCGCGGGGCAGAACGTCGGCGCCGGCATCGCCCGGGTATTGGCCGGCCAGGGTGCTCGGGTCCTGGTGAACGACCTGACCGAGGCCCAGGCCGCCGACACGGTCGACGCCATCGTCGGCGCAGGCGGCCAAGCCGAGGCCTTGCCGTTCGACGTCACCGACCTGGCCGCCGTCGGCGCTTCCATCGGCACCGTGGCCAACACTGCGGCCGGTCCGATCGACATCCTGGTGAACAACGCCGGCAACAGCGGCGCCACAGGTATGGTCCCAACCCGCTTTCAGGACATGGATCCCGCGGACTGGGATGCCCCGATCGAGGTCAACCTCCGTGGCGTCATGCACTGCATCCATGCCGCGCTGCCCGGAATGCTCGAGCAGGGCTGGGGCCGGTTGATCACGATCTCGTCGGGCGCCGGCACGGTCGGCGTCAACATCGGGGTCACGCCGTACTCGGCCGGTAAGGGCGGTGCGGTGGCCTTCATGCGCTCATTGGCGCTCGAGTTGGCCAGTACCGGCATCACCGCCAACTCGGTCGCGTTGGGGTTGATGAACAACGTGGGCTCATCCGACGTCACGGCCAAGCTGGCCCAGACCATCCCCACCAAGCGGCTCGGCACCCCCGAAGACGTCGGGCACCTGTGCGCCTACTTAGCTTCGGAGGAATCGTCGTGGATGACGGCCCAGACCATCGGCCTCAGCGGCGGTAGCACCACCAGTTAGCACCGCATCCTCACGGGGCAACGAGTTCGGCGAAACCATGCGGCGTCGGGTTCTTGCCGCCGAGCTTGCCCTCCATCGCGTAGGGCTCGAAACCGAAGAACCCGCCATCGGTCACGAACTCGTGCGTATCGCTCGGGAAGTCGTAGTGCTTCTGCATGGCGTTGCCGTGGGCGCCGGAGCCGATGTAGCGATCGGTCGCTTCCATCGACTGCCAGAACGTGAGGGTCATGACGGTCCGGGGCGGCATGGTGATCGCGACGCCCCACACGCTCCCCGGGTCATCGACAAACTGCTCCTCGAGGCCGGCTGATGCCTTCAGGAACCTCGGCGCCCGGAGCACGCGGGTCTTTCCCAACGTGACCGCAGCATGCAGGTCGGTGGCCGACGGCTCGGTGCTGGGAGCGACCTCGAAATCGGCGTTGGGCCAGCTCGCTCGCCCGCGACGCAGCCGCAGCCGGGTCTGCCAGCCGGTGCGATAGACCTGGGCTCGAGGGTCGTCGGCCCACCAGGCGTCGAGCGCCGCGTCGTCCTTCCACCATGCGACCATGCCACCGCGGCCGAGGTCGACATCGGGCAGCGCCCCCGGCCCCAGCTGGCCGCAGAGCATCTTGCCCGACCACAACAACCCGGGCACGTCGGCGGGTTTGGACACTCGACGGGTGAGGTTCTTCACCACTCCGGTATCGACCAGATGAACCGAGGCAATCATCATCACTCCAGACCGGGTCGACGCCGTTGTCGACTCTGGACCGACCTTATGCAGAAGTGACAGGCGTCCGACCACCCGGGAGCCGCTCGACAATGACGACAAGTCATTTGCCGAGGCGGTCCGGGGCCAGCACGATGGTGCGATGACCAAACGAGGACCCCGACGACTTCTGGGCACCACCATCGCCTTCCTGCTCCTGGCGACCGCCTGCAGCTCCGACGACACGACCTCGGCGGAGGGCGGGACCACGACGACCGCCTCCTCCCCGGCGACAACGACAACCGCTGCGACGACCCCGGCAACGTCGGCCGCTCCGACAACCGAAGCGCCGGCCACCACGACCACCGAGGCGGTGGCCGAGCTTCCCCCGGAGTACATCGATCACGAGAGCGAGATCTACGGCGACGAGACGGTGTGGCTGTGCCTGCCCGGCGGTGCCGACGACGTGTGCGATCGCGAGCTGGACACGACGATCGTGTACGCCGACGGCAGCACCGAACTCCGGCTGCACGAGCCGGCCACCGATCCGGCCATCGATTGTTTCTACCTCTACCCCACCACCAGCCGCGACCAGACGGCCAGCTCCGATCTCATCCCCGGTGAGGAGGGCGAGATCCGCACCACGCTGACCCAGTTCGCGCGCCTCACCGCGGCGTGCCGCACCTTCGCTCCGGTGTACCGCAGCCGCACGTTGGCCGCCCTGACCGGCAGCGTCGAGGACGACCCGTCGACCCGCACCCTGGCCTACGACGACAGCCTCGATGCCTTCCGCTACTACGTGGCCAACCTCAGCGAAGGCCGACCGTTCGTGCTCATGGGCCACTCCCAGGGTGCGGGGATTCTGGCCCGTCTCATCGAGGAGGAGATCGATGACACGCCGGCGCTCCGAGACCGCCTGGTGTCGGCCATGTTGTTCGGCACCAGCGTCGCCCCCGATCGCTACGACAACATCGTCGCATGCCAGACGGTCGACGAAACCGGCTGCATGGTGAGCTACTCGTCCTACCGCAGCACAGCCGGCCCGTTCGAAGGCGCCTTCTTCGGGCGAGCCGACGAGGCTCCGGCGATGTGCGTCAACCCGGTCGACCCCGCCGGCGGGGCCGCGTTCGCCACCCCACAACTCGCACCGGAAAACGCGTTCGCCGATCCGGCCGCGGGCGCCGCCATCACGACGCCGTTCGTGAGCTTGCCCGACTTCATCGAAGTCGAATGCGTCGACGACGGTTCGTACGGTTTCCTCGAACTCCGGATCATGGGCGACCCCGATGACCCGCGAGCCGATGACATCGTCGGCGACCTGACCCCGGAGTGGGGCATGCACATCGTCGACATGGGCGTCGCCATGTTCGACATCGTCGCACTGGTCGAAACCCAGGCTGCCGCATTCGCCGGCTAGAGATTCTCGACCAACCAGCGGTGCACATCGGCGCAGGCCTCGAGCCGCGTCGCGCAGAAGTCGACGAAGCCGTCTTGGCCGAGCCGAATCATCAGCGTCGGCGCCGTTTTCTTGGTCTCGCCCTCCCAGAACCGCAACATGATGCGGTCCTTGTACGGCGACTTGTCCGGCGAGAAACGCAGATCGTTGTTGATCGGCGCAATCGATCCGTTGGTCTTGGGCTGGGCCACGATCGCCGGCGCGAAGCTGTCGGCCAGCCGCTCGCCCAAGGCTTCGACGAACGCTTTCGTCGGTGCCACGATCTCGGCTTGGTACTGCTGCTTGTTGGCATCGAACCACGCTTTGTCCTGACGGCCGAGTTCGGTCAGGAATGCCAAGCCACTGGCGGGGAATCCCGAGAACGCCGTAGCTGCCATCGCGCCAGCCTCCCACCCCGCGCCGCCAAACAAAAGACCTGTCCAAACCGCAGCGAACGCGGCTGTCAACGCTGGTGACTGACACCATCTGTCAGTCAGACTGCCAATAGGGGTCAGACCCCACTTCCCGTTTCGGGGTCAGACCCCACTTCCCGTTTCGGGGTCTGACAGCGGCTGCGTACACTCGCAACATCGTGACCACCGATTCGCCTGACTCGTGCCCGTGCGGCAGCGACGACCGCTATGTCGACTGTTGCGGTCCGGCCATCGGTCGCACCCAGCCGGCGGCCACGGCCGAGGCGTTGATGCGCTCGCGCTACACGGCCTACGCCCGCCGCGACGCCGACTACCTGCTGTATTCGTGGCACCCCGAGATGCGACCCGACAGCATCGAGTTCCCTCCCGGTCACGATTGGATCGATCTCGACATCCTCGAAACCGAACAGGGCAACATCCTCGACACCCACGGCGTGGTCGAGTTCGCCGCGACCTACGAATCAGGCGCTGAGATCCACGTGTTGCGCGAGCGCAGCCTGTTCAACCGACACAACGGCCGCTGGGTGTACATCGGGCCCGAGCAAGCCGAGCTGATCTAGAACCAAAACGCGAACGATGCGGGCCCCAAGGCCCGCATCGGCGATTGCACCACGAGGTCGGGGCTAGCGCTCCTCGCGGAACACGACGTGCTGACGTACGACGGGGTCGTACTTCTTCAGCTCGAGGCGCT
>JABDJW010000276.1 GCA_013002375.1 Acidimicrobiales bacterium
GCCGTAGACCAAGCCGATGTCGGCCGCGACCATTGCGTGGCCCAGCGCCACGGTGGCGTCGGCGATCGCCGGATTGGTGCCCGGCGACGATCCGCAGAAGACCGAGAGATTTCGCATGTGGGGTCGAGGCGCGGCGTCGCGGCCGGGTGTCGTCATGGTCGCCGACCCTAGCGTCGTTCCCGTCACTGCGATTGCAGGGTTTTTCAAGGCGAGCCAGTAAGTTCTTGTGATCATGAGCACACTCGAAGAACGACTGGCCGACCTTGAACGACGCAAGGCCGAAGCCCGAAACGCCGGCCCGGAACGGGCCGTGCAGCGTCAGCACGACAAGGGCAAGATGCTGGCCCGCGAGCGTATCGACTACCTCCTCGACGAAGGATCGTTCCACGAGCTCGACATGCTGGCTCGGCACCGGGCTCACGAAGCCGGCCTCGAGGAACGGCCCTACACCGACGGTGTGGTCACCGGGTGGGGCACCGTGGACGGGCGCAAAGTGTTCGTGTTCTCGCAGGATTTCACGGTCATGGGCGGCGCGCTGGGCGAGGTGTTCGCCGAGAAGATCCACAAGGTCATGGACATGGCGCTGTCGATGGGGGCACCCATGATCGGCCTCAACGACGGTGCCGGCGCTCGTATCCAAGAGGGCGTGGTCAGCCTCGATTCCTACGGTGGGATCTTCCGACGCAACGTCGCAGCGTCGGGCATCATCCCGCAGATCAGCGTGATCCTCGGCCCGTGCGCCGGTGGCGCGGTGTACAGCCCGGCCATGACCGACTTCATCTTCATGGTCCGCGAGAAGTCGCACATGTTCATCACCGGCCCGGATGTCGTCAAGACCGTCACCGGCGAAGAAGTGACGCTGGAGGAACTGGGCGGGGCCAAGAGCCACAGCTCGAAATCCGGCGTCGCCACGTTCGTCGGTGAGAGCGAGGAGGATGTCCTCGACGAGGTCAAGGAACTCCTGGCCCACCTGCCGACCAACAACCTCGAAGAGGCGCCGCGGTTCCCGTCCGACGACGATCCCGATCGCCTCGTCCCCGAGCTCAACGACATGATGCCGGAGAGCCCGAACATCCCCTACGACATGAAGGCCGTCATCGAAGCGGTCATGGACGATGGCGACTTCCTCGAGTACCACTCGGCCTGGGGCGGTTCGATCGTGTGCGGCTTCGCCCGCCTGAACGGCTATTCGGTCGGCGTGGTGGGCAACCAGCCGATGGTGTTGGCCGGCGTGCTCGACATCGCATCGTCGGAAAAGGCGGCCCGCTTCGTTCGCACCTGCGATGCCTTCAACGTGCCGCTGATCACCTTCGTCGACGTGCCCGGGTTCCTGCCCGGCGTCGATCAGGAGTACGGCGGCATCATCCGCCACGGCGCCAAGCTGCTGTACGCGTACTGCGAAGCCACGGTGCCCCGCATGCAGGTCATCACCCGAAAGGCGTACGGCGGCGCCTATGTGGTCATGAACTCCAAGTCGGTCGGTGCCGATCTCGCCTTTGCCTGGCCGTCGGCCGAGCTGGCCGTGATGGGTCCGCAGGGAGCGGTCGAGATCATCTACCGCCGCGAACTGCAGAACGCGGCCGACCCCGAGGCCCGGCGGGCCGAGCTCGTCGAGGAATACACCGAGCGCAACGCCAACCCGTATGTCGCGGCCGAGCGCGGCTACGTCGACGACGTGATCGAGCCGGCCGAGACCCGCCGCAAGTTGGTCGCCGGGCTCGAGATGCTGCGTTCGAAGCGTGAGGAGCACCCACCCCGCAAGCACGGCAACGTGCCGCTGTAGCGATGCCGGATACTCCTACCGTTCCGCCTCCGGTTCGGGTCGAGGTCGACCCGGAACCCACCGACGAGGAAATGGCCGCCATTCTCGCCGCGTATCCGCAGCTGTGGCCGCCGCCGGTCGCGACCGAGCCGGCCGATCAAACGCCCGCGTGGCGGTTCTCCGGCCGCTGGTGGACCCAGCCAAACCGGTTCTACTGAACCGAAATCCGCCGGTAGACGTCCCTGCGGTTCAGAGGAATGGGTTCGGCGGTGGGTCGAGTGGGCCTCAGTCGGCGGTGGCGACTTCGATGCGGTCCTGGTGCCATTCCTGGGCACCGTCGAGCGCTTCGACGGCTTGCCGCATGAGCTCGCCACCATCGAAGGCGTGCGCTGGATAGCAGGCCAGACCGGCCCAGACCGTCAGACCGGCCTTCTGTTCGCCGAGCTTGCGGCGGATACGTTCCATCGTCCAGATGGCGCCGTTCTCCGGCGTGTCCTCGAGCACGATGCCGTAGCGCCCCTGCGAGAGGCGGCACGCGGTATCGGAGTCGCGGAGGGTTTCGATCAAGACCGGGCCGATGATGCCGGGGTCGATCGGCTCGTGTTCGCCTTCCTCGCCGCTGACCACGCAGATCAGGCCGACGGCGACCGGCCGAAGATGGCGACGGGCGGCGGCGATGCGGGCATCGACGGCCACCTGGAAGTAGTCCTCGGTGAAGAGCCCGCTGGCCGGATCCTTCAGTGCCGCGGCGGCAGTGGCCGAGGCATCGACGGCGGCGCCGGTGGCGACGGTGGCCGGCTTGCCCTGCTGGGCGGCGGCCAGTTGTTCGCCGAGGCTCTTCACCGCTTCCTCGGCGTGCATGCGAGCCTGCACCTGCTGGGCCAGTGCTTCTTCGAGTTGGGCGACCTGTTCGGCCGAAGCACCTTTGGTGTTGGTCGCGGTGGGTGCGGCGTTGGCGCCCGCGGAGTTCTCGTCGGCGTAGCCGGGCAGAGCCAGCTGATAGCCGAACACGCCGGCGGCCAAGGCAGACACGCCGACCACGATCGCGAGCCAGGCGGCACCCGACAGCGCGGCGATGACGCCAAGAATCAAACCAGAGGCGCCGATCGCCAGCGGGGTGAGAGCTTGTTGATTCTTCATTGGCTATCCATCGGATGAAGGGGGTACAGACCTGACCAAAACTGGCAGAAAAACCTGAACGGTTCGTTGAATGATGCCCCGAGCCTAGACCGCTAGGTCGTTTGGCCTATGGCACTGTCGGAATCCTCGATGCTGGCGACCTTGCCGATGGCGGCTTCAGCCGGTCAGCGCGGCCAGCCGCTGGAGGTAGTCCGACCGCGGGATCTCGGTCACGCCGAGCGAGGCCAGGTGCGGGGTCTGCCATTGCACGTCCATGAAGGTGAGGCCTTCGCCCCCGAGGTACTCGACCATCCGGACCAGGGCGACCTTCGACGCATCGCGCCCGACATGGAACATCGATTCGCCGGCAAAGAAGCGGCCGATCCTCACGCCGTACAGACCGCCGGTCAGTTCCTCGTCGTCCCATATCTCGATGCTCTCGGCCCAGCCCATCTCGTGGAGCCTGGTGTAGGCGTCGAGCATCGCCGGATCGATCCAGCCGTGGGCTCGGCGGGGATGGCCGCAGGCCTGTATCACCGCCGCGAACTCCTGGTTGATCGTGTGCCGATAGCGCCGCAGCGCCCGCCGCAACGATCGGCTGATGTGGAGGTTCTCGAATTCGAGAATGGCGCGGGGGTCGGGCGAGAACCAGCCGAGCGTGCCGCTGTCGCCGAGCGGCATCGGGAACAATCCGCGCCGATAGGCGTCGAGCAGCGTGCCCGGTTCGAGATCGGCGCCGATTGCCACCGGGCCGTCGGCGTCGGCATCGGCCAGCGGCGGGAACACCCATTGATTCGGGGCCGGCTCCACCGGTGGCCGGACCATCGGAGAGCTAGTTGATCGTGACTGATTCGATGAAGATGTCGGTGATCGGCCGATCGCCCGCGGCGGTTGGCGTGCGCTGGACGTTCAGCGCGACGTCGAGCCCCTCGACGACCTGCCCGAACTTCGAATACTGGGGCGGAAGGCCTTCGCCGTTCGGGCCGGTGATGATGAAGAACTGGCTGCCGTTGGTGTTCGGGCCGGAATTCGCCATGGCCAAGGCGCCCAGCTCGTACCCGGTCGGCAGTTCGTCGTTGATCTGGTAGCCAGGCCCTCCGGTACCGGTGCCGGTTGGGTCTCCACCCTGGATTACGAAGTCCTGGATGA
>JABDJW010000277.1 GCA_013002375.1 Acidimicrobiales bacterium
TTTGCGATGTTGGGAGCGTCAGCGAGCAACTCGGCGGAACTCGAAGAGTTCCCTTTGCGATGTTGGGAGCGTCAGCGAGCAACTCGGCGGAACTCGAAGAGTTCCCCCATACTGGAGGCCGTGTACGACAACCTCCCACAGCTGCTGGTCCTGGCGTTGGGAGCAGCCATGGCCGGGGGTAATGCGCTGGCTCTGATCCGTCCGCCCGAGGCCAAGAAGGACGCGGGCGACCTCGAACGAGCGCCGATCGGCCGAAGTGTGGCCTATATCGCGTTGGGATTGCTGGCCGCAGGCTGGGCCTTGGCGACCCTGCTCTCCTGAGCAGCAGGGCTGTCCTGAGAAACGGTCCCGGCCTGCGACAGGCGGCCGTGATCGAGTCGGAAGATCCGGTCGCAATGGGACACGGTCTCGGGCCGGTGGGTCACCGTGACGGTGGTGACCGAACCCTTGAGCGACCGCAGCGTCTCGGTGATCGCAGCTTCGGCTCCGGTGTCCAGGGCGCTGGTCGGTTCGTCGAGCACGAGCACTTCGGGCCGGCCAAGCAATGCCCGGGCGATCGCCACCCGCTGGCGCTGGCCGCCCGACAGCCCGGCGCCGCGGGATCCCAACAGGGTTTCGTACCCGGCGGGCCGGCGGACGATCTCATCATGGATGCCGGCGGCCTGGGCCGCCCGCTCGACATCGGCTCGGTCGAATCCGGTGCGGTAGAACACGATGTTGTCCTCGACCGTGCCCTCGATCAGTTGACAGTGCTGGGGCACGTAAGCGACCCGCTGGTACCAGCTGTCGAGCGCGATCAACCCCAACGGCGTGCCGTTGACCGTCAGCGAGCCTGACGTTGGTTCCCGCAACCGCAACAGCAGGGTCAGCAGGGTCGACTTGCCTGAGCCGGAAGGCCCGGTGACGCCGATGGCCTCACCGCGGTGGATCACGAAATCGACGTCGTCGAGCGCCAGGTGGTCCTGGTCGTAGCGCATCGAGACGCCGCTGGCTTCCAGACGATCGATTTGGCTGAGCGTGGCGGTGCCGACCGGTTGCGGCGCGCGTTGCTGGGCGACGACCGCGTGGCGGAGCTGCTCGGCATAGGGGATCGCGAATTGGAGGTGCTGCCAGGTCGACTGAATCGACTGGCCGTAGCCCATGGCCTTGAACAACAGCAGTATGACCGCACCCAGCCCGGCCAGGTCGACGCCGTCGACCCGCACGAGTGTGAACATCGCGCCGACCGCGACGAGGATCACCACGGCCTGGAACGCCATCGGTGTGATGGGCTGGATGAAGAATCGCCGGAACAGCGGCCGGCGGATCTGTTCGAGCCGTCGCTCGGAACGCTCGCGTACCGCATCGGCGACGCCGAAGACCTGAATCTCGAGCGCCATCGACTCGATCTCGCTGACGTCGGCCCCGTAGTCACGGACGGCGTTTCGTTCGGTCGCCGAGTAGCTCCGGCCTCGTCGTACCATCGGTCGCAACAGCGCAAAGAGCAGGGCGCCCACCGCGCTCAGCAGCGCGGTCGCCTTGAGGTCGACCACCAGCGCCGAGACCAACATCGCGCCGAGGTTCAGCAGCGTGGTCACCAGCTTGGTGAAGTGCCGGGAGAGTTCGGAGACCTTGGTGACCGGCTCGCCCAGAAGCTGTTGGAGCTCGCCTTGTCGTTGCCGGGACTTCTCGGCGTAGGAGGTGTCGAGGAACACCCGCAACGCATCCCGGCGCGCCCGGACGGTGACCGCGGCGACGACACCAGCCGATGCCCAAGCGGACATGGTCTGGAACAACATCCGGATCACGGTGAGGCCCAAGATGCACAACAATGCGCCGGTGACGCTGATCGACCGGTCGATCCCGAAATTGGAGAACGAGACGAGCCCTTCGTCCCCGTTGGCCAGGTGGAGGGCGATCCGGGCCAACACGATCAGGGCGAGGGCATCGGCCAGGCCGCCGATGAACGCGGTGGCCGGAATGACGGAGATGCGGCGACGGAACGCCCAGAAGTAGTGGCGAATCACCGCGCGGGTGTTGAGCTCGGCGTTCGGGTCCGCGGCAGAGCGTGCGTCCGGCGAAGGCGAAGATGCGGGGCGTGAAGAGGGAATACTGGGCATGGGGTCGTCCGGCGGCCGTCACTACGGCGACGCACCGCTGGTGGTCCAATCGGCACAATGGGTCGACTCTGTAGGGTCGGGACATGGCATCCGGAACCACCGATTGGAACCCGCTGCTGCGGGATCAGTTCGATCAGCCGTACTGGGACGAGTTACAGCGTTTCGTGCACGGCGAGCGCCAACAGCATGAAGTTTTTCCACCCCATGAGCAGGTGTTCGCTGCCCTGCACCTGACCGCCCATGCGAACACCAAGGTGTTGATCCTCGGCCAGGATCCGTATCACGGTCCGGGCCAGGCCCACGGGTTGTGCTTCTCGGTCCAGCCCGGCGTCGCCCTACCGCCATCGCTACAGAACATCTACAAAGAACTCCAGGACGACCTCGGCTACGAACCACCCGCCCACGGCTCGCTCACCCACTGGGCCGAGCAGGGCGTGTTGCTCCTCAATGCGGTGTTGACGGTCCGGGCCCGGGATGCCGCGTCGCACCGCAATCAGGGTTGGGAGACATTCACCGATCGGATCATCGCGGTCGTGAACGACAAGCCGGAGACCGTGGTCTTCCTGCTCTGGGGTTCGTACGCCCGCAAGAAGAAGTCGCTCATCACGAATCCGCACCACGCCATCATCGAATCGCCCCATCCGTCACCGTTGTCGGCACACCGTGGCTTCTTCGGGTCGCGGCCGTTCAGCCGCGCGAACGAGGCCCTCGTTGCCGCGGGCCGCGAACCGATCGACTGGCGCGTGCCACCACTAGCCTCCACCTCGTGAGCAACTTGCCAGCCCCTTTCTCCATGAAGCACCCGGTCGGCACCGACACGTGGATCAAGCCGTTCCTTCGACTCGGTCGTTTCAGCGCCAAGCTGGCCCGGTTCTTCGTCCGTACCGACGTCGATCTCCACGTGTTGCCCGAACCGACGATCATCGCCGCGAATCACCGCAGCCTGCTCGATTTCGTGGTCGGGTTCGGCGCGGCCGGCGAGTACCCGCGAGCCACCCGCATCCTGATCAACGAGCGCTACTTCCGTTCCGGCATCCTGGCCCGGATCCTGAACCGGATCGGAGCGATCCCGACCCCTGAGAAAGGGGCGCGTGATGCACTGGCCGGCGGCATTTCCGAACTCAAACGGGGCGCGTCGGTGATCATCATGCCCGAAGGCAAGTTGGTGAAGGAGCAGCACCGGGTCGCCGGTCTCGGAGAGCTTCGCAAAGGGGTGTCGGTGCTGGCCTACGAGTCAGGAGTGCCGGTCACACCGGTCGCCGTGATCGGCACCGAGCGGGCCTGGCCCATCGGGGGGCTTCCCCGACGTCGCCTGCCGCGCCGCCGGGTGGTGATGTGCCGAGCCTGCTCGCCGGTGTATCTCACCAGTACCGATCACGACATGAACCTGCGGGTCCTGCGGGAAGCGATGACCGACTGCCTGAAGAGCGCCGAGCGCCAGTACGAGGAGCGCTACGGCCGTGAATACTGAGGTGCAAGCAGGGAATACTGAGGTGCAAGCAGGGACTATCGAGGTGCAAGCAGGGACTTCTGAGGTTCACGCTTCGGCTGCGGCGAGCTCGGCGCGGGATTTGCGTTCGCTGAACAGCACGGCGCCGATCAACATGGCGATGATTGCGCCCAACGCAACGTAGGTGTTCAGGTGGTACCAGTGCGAGATCGTCATCTTGATGCCAACGAAGATCAAGATGCCGCCCAACGCGTGCGACAGGTAGTGGAATCGCTCCTTGGCGTTGGCCAGGAGGAAGTACATCGCCCGTAGGCCCAAGATGGCAAAGGCGTTGGAGGCGAACACCAGGTACGGCTCGTTCGACACCGCGAGGATCGCGGGAACCGAGTCGACCGCGAAGATCACGTCGGTGAATTCGATGACGACGAGGGCGGCCAGCAGCGGGGTGGCCGCCCGGACGCCGTTGACCGTGGTGAAGAATTTGTTGCCGTCGAGTTCGTCCGACACGGGCATGATGCGCTGCAGCACGCCCATGCCCAGGGTTGCCTCGTGTTCGCCCTCGTCGTCCTTGTGGCGGATGATCTTGGCGCCGGTGTAGATCAAGAACACGCCGAAGATGATCAACACCCAGAAGAACCGGCTGACCAGCTCGGAACCGATCAGGATGAAGATGGCGCGGAGGGTGAGCGCGCCGAAGATGCCCCAGAACAAAACCCGATGCTGGTAGCGCAGGGGAATCGCCATGGCCCCGAACAGCATCGACCACACGAACACGTTGTCGACGCTCAGCGATTTCTCGATCAGGTAGCCACTGATGTACTCGCCGAAGGCATCGCCCCCGAATTGGAACGCGATGTAGCCGCCGAAGGCCAAACCGCACGCGACCCAAACCGAGGACTCGATCAGGGCCTCGCGGGGCGACGGTTCGTGATCGCCGCGGTGACGGACGAGATCGATGGCCAACATGGCGACGATCAATCCGCCCAGGATCAACCAGGCCGAGGCCGGTACGTCGAGGTCGACGAAGTTCTCCCGGGAGGCGGATTCGGCGGCGAGGAGGAATGTGGACACGTCGGGTACCTAGGCCGGGAACTCAGGAGGAGACAGCGTATTCACGAAGAGACAGGCACGGACACCGGTAGCGCGCCGAAATGCTCGATCAGTTTCGCCTCGGCCTGATCGCCGAAGAGGATGGTGGCCACTTCGGCGAGCCCGTCCGATGACCTGATGTCGGCTTCGGGCACGACCAGCGAGATCTTCGACCGCCGGAGGAGGAAGTCGTCGAGCCGGGTGACCATCTCGGTGCGGGCGGCGTGATGCAGCTCGACCCGGAGATAATCGGCGGAATCCATGATGTCGTCGCCCATCCGAGGATCGGCCTGGATGGCATCGAGCATCGGGAACGCCCGCCGGCCGTAGCGCCGCCAGAGCCGGTTGGTCAGCGGTTCGACATCGGGCCGGGTCCGGAGCTTGTCGAGCTGCATCAGCCGCGCCTGCCGGAAGAACGCCTTCCGGGTGGCGTCGTCGGGTTCGCCATACCATTCCTGTCGGTCGGCTTGCAGGGCGATGCCGAGCGACGCGATCTCGTCGGCGATCTCTTCGCCGACATTCAGGCAGTCGGTGAGCTTTCCGCCGAAGACGGTGATGACCCGATTGGTCCGGTCGGTCTCGACCTCGTGCTTCCGCGACAGCGACGTCCAGTCGACGTCCAACTTGTCATCGCCGTCGTTCTTGACGACCAGCGGTCGGACCCCCGAGCGGCTGGCGATGATGTCGCCCGGGGTGAGGGGCTGGTCGAGTACCAGGCGGTCGTTGATCTGTCCGAGCAAGAAGGCAATGTCGTCGTCGTCGGCCTCGGTGTATGGCGTGTCGATGCGGGTATCGGTGGTGCCGATGACCGATCGGGTTCCCATCGGGATCACGTAGAACAGGCGCTGGGTGTCGTCGAAGAAGGCCAGAATGCGATCGTTTTTGGTGAGCTGCGGCACGATGAGGTGAATGCCCTTGGAGTACACGATGCGGTGTTCGGTTCGGGTGCCCCAGGTGGCGTTGAGCCCGTCGACGAACGGCCCGGCCGCGTTGATGATCGCTTTGGCCGTGCAGTACAGGGGCCGGCCGGTCTCGAGGTCGCGTAGCTCGGCGTGCCAGCGGTCGACCCGCCGGTGGGCGGCTTCGAGTTCGAGGTAGTTGGCCGCCGCGGCCCCGGCGTCGATGGCCGACCGCACGAAGCTGAACACGAAGCGGGCGTCGTTGTCGCGCAAGATGGCGTCGCGGTACTCGATGCCGCCGGCCACCGACGTCGTATCGATGACCGGTTCGGCCGCCTTGATGGCCTCGGCACTGAGGCGGCGGGGCGGCTTGGTCTTGAAGCTGCCGATACCCCAATACCCGAGCGACCCCAGGGTTGCGAGGTTGACCCCGAACGGTGAGGAATCGTCGAGCGCGGCCAGAAAGCCGATCTCGGCGATATTGGCCGGGTAGGCCTTCATGAGGCGGTTGCGCGATTTACAGAGCTTTCGGACCAGGCCGAGTTCGTAGTTCTCGAGGTACTTGAAGCCGCCCCAGACCAGGTTGGACGACTGCTGGCTGGTGAAGCTGGCCCAATCACCGCGGTCGACGACGGCCACCGAGGCGCCTCGCCCGGCCAGCACCGCCGACGCCACCGCTCCGTTGATGCCGCCACCGATGATGAGCACATCGAAGGTGCCGCCGTCGATGCGATCGAGCATCGTGGTTCGGAGGTTCATGTCCTCAGGTTAAGCCGGTGAGCCCGCGGTTGGCGCCGGTTTCAGCCCGTCCAGATCGAGCTCGAGCGGGTCGGGCAGAGCCGGTGTTTCGGCAACTGGTTGCCCGGCGAAGGCGCGCAGGATCACGACGGCGAACGCATACATCGTCAATCCGGCGAACAGTACGGTGCGGAACCCGAAGGTCATCGACAGGATCGTGGTGAGCACCGAGCCGATCACCGAGAAGAAGCCGTTGATGGCCCATGCCCAGGCCACGTATTCGTCGCTCCGGCTGCTCAGCCCCGCCACGGCATGCAGGCCGAACGGCATGAACGCACCGAGGATCAGCCCGAGGGGCGCGAGCACGAGGAACGAAACGGCGATCCGTACCGCGAGCGGTTGCGGCAACAGCGCTTCGGTCAGTGGGGTCAGGCCCCACTGATAGAAGCCGGTGAGGAGGGCGAGGATCAGCCAGAGCGCCGGCGTGACCGAGCGGCTGCGGTCCGTGAATCTACCGCTGAGCAGGGCGCCGATTCCGGTGAAGATCAAGATCGCGGCGAGGGTGACGGTGAGCGAATAGGTGGGAAACCCGAGGAACAGGGTGAGCTTCTGAATCATGGTGATCTCGAAGAACATGAAGCCGAGACCCAATGTCGCGAAGTACAGCGCCGAGCTGCGTTTCGCCGGGAGTTCACGCCAGGCCTCTCGGATCGCGACGAACGGAAGGAGGAGGAACACCGCGGCGAATATCGCACTGAAGCCGAGCAGCAGGAGAAGCACCCGCTCGCCGACCGAGTCTTCGGGGTCGCGCCGGTCGATCGGATCGAAGATGTTGCTCAACACGTCGCCGAAGCCGGTGAAGTGCCAGAAGAACGGCGAGTCGTCGGTGATGGCCGACACCTCGTACGGATAGCTGTCGTAGAAGGCGGCGAGCTCGGCTCCGTCCAAGTCGATCACCTGGTTGACCGGGCCGGCGGCCAGAACGCGATTCGGCGCAGCTTGGGGAACCGAGCTCGGCACCGTGGCGACGCTGGCCAGGAAGCGATCGACTTCGTCGGCGGTGAACGGGGTGCGCTTCACGATGATCGTGGACAGGGGAGCCACCGCCTCGCTGGGCGTGGTCGCCACCATCAGGTGATCCCGGTGATCATCGACGCCGAGCTCCTCGAGTGCACTGCGTGCGGTGGCCGCGTAGCGAGCGGTGCGGTTGGGCTTCTCGTCGAAGACGAACTCGCCGAACTGGGCCACGACGATGCCGTCGTCGGACAAATGCTCGAGCGCGTCGAGGATCATCTCCTCGGTGTACAGGTAGCTCTCGGACAGCACGAAGGCCCCGGACGACGCCGCGTTGTTTGCGGCGTAGCTGTCGGGAGCGACGAACCAGATGAGGTCGTACCGCTTGTCCTGGCGGGCCAGGAAGGACCGACCGTCGCCCAACACGTAGCTGACTCCCGGCTGGTCGGCGAGGTTGCCCGAGTAGTCGGCCATGGTGTCGGTGACGATCTTGTGGGTGACCGGATTCAATTCGACGGCATCGATGCTCTCGGCGCCGAAGTACAACGAAGCGAGAATCTCGTGGCCGCCGGCCGCGCCGATGATGAGTTCGTTCCGGGGCTCGGCTTCGAGCACGTCGAACGGCATTCGGCGGAAGTTGTCATCGAAGCGAGTGAGCGCGCCCAGATCTCCGTCGAACCGATAGATACCGGAGCCGATCAACCCGTCGTGGTAGATGAGCCGCACTGCAGGTTCGGTGTCCTCGACATCGACTCGAAAGACCGGCCCCCAGCCCGACTCGAGGGCGAGATCGCCGGGGTTCTCGGGCTTGCCGTCTTCGGTGCGGATGTCGGGAATGAGCCCGGGGGCCGCGACGAGCACGGCCAGGCCCACCGCCAAAATGCCGCCGAGGGCGCGCGCCGCGGTTGATTCGGCTGTTGATTCGTCGCGCACGATCCAGAGCCCGGTCACGGCCAGGATGAGACCGGCGAGCAGGATCGAAGCCGGAGGTCCCAATGAGCTCTGCAGGAAGACCGCGACGACGCATGCGAGACCTGCTCCGATCAGGTCAGCGAAGTACAGCCGGTCGATTCGTTCGGCGCCGCGCCCGAACAACGTCGAAATCATGACGCCGATGGACAAGAAGGTGGCGAACAGCATGAAGCACAGGAGGCCGAGCACGGCGACGTTCTTGTAGGACGCCGCCGTGCCGTACTCCCAGATCAGCGCGGTATGGATCGGAAGCGCGGCGATGACCACGAAGCCCAGGAGTACCGACGCGGCGGCCAGCAGCGAACCGACGCCCATGATCATCTTCGTCGAGACGGCCCGCAATCGGGCGCTGACGGCAACGAATACGGCGCCGGACCCGATACCGAGCAGGGCCAGGCCGATGACGAGATAGGTGTAGTAGTAGTACAGCTTGAACGAGATCACGCGGGTGTAGGAGATCTCGAGCAGGAGCGCGGCGAAGCTCACGACGAAAATCTCGAAATACCAGGTTCGATTCGCGGTCGCGGTCGACCTGGGCCGAATGGCTCTTTTGCTCATGTTTTGTGCTGTTTGTTGCCGTTACTACCCGGGTGAGATCCGTTCGGCTCGGCTCACGTCGTCCGCAACAGCGAACGGCGCGGGACCAGCTTCTGCAAATCAACCGACAGAGTAACCATGGCTTGATCACGACGCGCGTTCTCACCCTCGTCATCCTCTCGGTGCTTGCCCTCGTCCTGCCCGGGCTCGGGGAGCATCGGATCGTGATCGCGATGATTCCGGCGGGCTTGCTGGCGCCGGCCGCGGTCCTGATCGAGCGCTACGTTCCGGCCGTGCACGCCGACTCGGCCCACACCCTGTTGAACGTGGTGACGGTGTCGGGTCTGGTGTTCTTCGCCCCGGATCTCTGGTACGCCCTGGTCCTGATCATGGCGACCGATGCTTCGGTCGGCGTGGTGGTGCAACGAAGCGGCCTGCGGTATCTGTCGGCGGTGATCGCGGTGGCGGGAACGACGGTCTCGGGGCTGGTGCTCGGGATCGAGCGCTGGTATCTGCTCGTCGCGGCGATGCTGGCGATCGCGCCCCAGATCCGGAACTACGGTCTCGAATCGGCCAAGGCCGAACTCGAGGCATCCCTCCAGCTCGATCAGATGGTCTCCGATGCCGAGGCGATCTTCTGGGACGTCGATCTCATGACCGGTGAGCTCTTGTCGATCACCGGCGACGTTCGGGGGCTGCTCGGGTTCGACGCCGACGAACTCGTCGGGCAGTTCGCCCGCGACACGGTGCCCGAGCACGAGCGCCTCATGGTCGAACAGGTCTTCGCCGAGGTGCTGCAGACCGGCGAAGCAACCTGGGTCAGCCACATCCAGCACTTCGACGGGCACTGGGTCACCTTCCGGCACACCGCCAAGGCGCTGTTCGACCGCCAGCGCCCGATCTTCCGGGCCACCGGCGTCGACATCAGCGAGCTCGCCTCGGCCAACCGCCAGCTGAAGCGCCAGAGCGACATCTTCGATCGGATGAACGCCGCGGTGCTCGTCGTCGAGCGCCATGGCACCGAGGAGGGTCGCATCGTGCAAGCCAACCCCGCGACGCGATCGGTCGTGGGCGTCGATCCGGCCGAGACGATCGGCAAGACCCTCGACGAGGCTGCTCCCGACTGGGTGATGGATCATCGCGCCGAGCTGGGCGAATCGCTGGTCGACGGCGCAGCCCGGGTCATCGATCGCGCGGCCGACGGCTCGGTGGCCAAGGCCCTGGACTTCTCGTTGTTCGATCTCCCCAACGACGAGTTCGCGGTGTACGTGGAAGATGTGACCGAAGCGGTTCGGGCCAACGACACGATTCTGCATCAGGCCGAACACGATGAACTGACCGGTCTCGTGAATCGGGCCGTCCTCCAGGACGCGCTCGAGCGGGCGGTCGACGACAAGGGGAGGCGCCGCACGGATCGAGTGGCTCTCATGATGCTCGATCTCGATCGTTTCAAGGACGTCAACGACACGCTGGGCCATGGTGTTGGCGACGAGTTGTTGCGGACGATAGCGAACCGTCTGCAGGCGCAGGTGCGCGACACCGATCTGGTCGCGCGGCTCGGAGGTGACGAGTTCGCGATCTTGTTGACCGACGACGTGACCAAGCAGCGCGTCGCCTTGGTGGCCGACCGCATCAGCGAGGCGTGCGCAACGATCGTCGACTTCGACGAGTTGCGTATTTCGGTATCGGCGTCGATCGGTATCGCGTTGGTGCCCGACCACGGACGCGACGCCACCACGTTGTTGCGCCGGGCCGACATCGCTATGTACGCGGCGAAGAACTCCTCGGTCGACTACCGGTTCTACGATCATGCCCCCGAACAACACAGCCTGAAGCGGCTGCAACTCACCTCGTCGATCGGTCGGGCGATCGAGAACGATGAGTTCGAGCTGTGGTTCCAGCCCAAGGTCAACCTTCGCACGAAGCGGATCGTCGGTCTCGAGGGCCTCGTGCGGTGGGAACACCCGGAGCACGGGGTGATGGCGCCGAACGACTTCCTCGAGCTGGTGCATCTGGCCGGTGAGTACCACTCCTTCACCGATCGGGTGATCGACATGGGTATCCAGCAGATCGCCGACTGCCGCGACCTCGGGTTCGACCTGCACGTGGCCGTGAACCTCTCGACGATGAGTTTGCACAGCCCCGAACTACCCCGCCGAATTGCGCGGACGCTCGCCGCGCGGGGAGTGCCGGCCGAGCAGCTCGTGCTCGAGATCACCGAATCGGACATTCTCGACGAGGGCGCGGCGCCGGCCGAGGTGATCGGGCAGTTCGCTGACATGGGGGTGATGCTGTCGATCGATGACTTCGGCACCGGGCACTCGTCGTTGCGTCGCCTCCGCCGCTTGCCGTTCCGAGAGCTCAAGATCGACCGGGGGTTCGTCGCATCGTTGCTCGAAGACGAGAGCGACTTGGTCATCGTGCGTTCGGTCATCGAGATGGCGCGGAGCCTGGGGCGATCGACGGTGGCGGAGGGTATCGA
Organism: Acidimicrobiales bacterium; assembly: GCA_013002375.1. Classification (GTDB taxonomy): domain Bacteria; phylum Actinomycetota; class Acidimicrobiia; order Acidimicrobiales; family SHLQ01; genus JABDJW01. The sequence continues at coordinate 11,281 of JABDJW010000277.1, forward strand.
GGACGAGGCGACGGCAACGCTGCTCACCGAACTCGGGTGCGACATGGCCCAGGGTTACCTGTTCTGCCGCCCGCTTCACCCGAGTGCGCTGCCCGAGTTCCTGCGGACGTGGAACGGTCAGCCGACGAACCGCGTTCGGGCTGCGATCCCCGCAGCCGACTGACCGGGGACCGGTGTCTGACACCAAAGCGGCATTCGGGGTCTGACCCCGAACGAGATCAAAACGGAAAGCAGACGGCGTGCGCCGCCTGCTGCACGCCGTCTGCCGGTTCCGCCGGTTGGGGTGTGTCCCGCCACCCGTCCGCCGTTGGCCCGGGCGAACCACCCACGCTGCTGCTGGCTTCCGCCGGCCGCCTCAGCGTGCCCGCGGTGTGGTTCCCGCCGCCCGAGATGTTGGTGCCCCCATCCCGCAATAGGGGCACCGGCTGCCGCTTCCGACCATCGATCGGCCGAGGGCTGCGCCCTTATCGAAAGACCCGCGTTCGCCGGTTCATCGTGAGCCACCCGAGATCGTCGTAGTCGGCGAGGTGCCGACCAGCGCAGTTGGCCCGGGCTTCGAAGCGCCGTTGTTTCGCATCGTCGCGCCGAATCTGGATCCGAGTCGAGAGGGCCCGAACGACGTCGCCGGCCCGGCGGGTGTTGGGCATGGTGCCCGACTGTCCTGGTACTTGGTAGATGAGGCCCCGGCGGTACCGGTTCGTCGAGGTGTTGATGCCTGGAGTGTTGATGCCTGGAGTGTTGAGCATTGTCTGGTTCTCCCCGCTCGGTTGATGGATTCACCATTGCAGCGGTTCGGAAGTCGTTCCGTCGGGTACCCGACACATCACCCGTGTCCTTGGTCACAGGCCTTGGTAGCGTCCTCGCTGATGTGGAACGCGCTGGTGGAGACGCTCGAACCCCGAGTCCGGTCCGATCTCGAAGCTCGGATGACGCCGCGATCGTTCGACAAGGGCCGCACCGTCGTGCGCGAAGGGGACACCGGCAAGTCGATGGCGGTGATCGACCGCGGTCACGTTTTGGCCGAGCGGGTGACCCTCGACGGCGACATTGCTGCGGTGGCGGTCCTGGGACCGGATTCACTGGTCGGCGAGCTGGCGTTGGTGGCCGATGAAGTGCGCGGCGCGACCGTGCGGGCGCTCACCCCGGTCGAGATGCGGTTTCTCCCTGGTTTGGATTTCGCCGAACTCCGACGTAGCCATCCGGCCCTCGATCAGATGCTCATCACGTTGCTGCAGCGGCGCGTCGTCCGCCTGACCGACCTGGTGATGGAGGCGCGTCACAGCACGCTCGAGTACCGGGTGCATCAGCAGCTCACGATCTTGGGCGAACTGTTCGATGGTGATATCCCCTTGACCCAGGCAACGCTGGCCTCGCTGACCGGTGGTACCCGACCGACGGTGAACTCGATCCTGCAGAATCTGGTTGCGGCGGGCGCGGTCGAGCTTCGGCGCGGCCACATCATCGTCAAGAATCCGGACGCCATCGGCCTGTTCTGAGCACGAGACCGGCCGAGCGGCTAGACCGTGTAGCCGCCGTCGACATCGAGGCATTGGCCGCTGATGAAGCCGGCCCGGTCGCTGGCCAGAAAGCACACCGCCTCGGCAACGTCGACCGCTCGTCCGAACACCCGCATCGGGATGTTGCTCCGGGTGACGGCCAGGGCGTCTTCACCGAGTTCGCCCGACGCGATCAAGCCCTCGGCCATGCCGTCGGTCAGCATGCCCGGCCCGACGCAGTTGGCCCGAACCCCGAAGCGGCCTTCCTCGGCGGCCAGGCCCTTGACGATCGCCTCGATGGCCGCTTTGGTGCCTGGCGACAACCCGTCGCGAACGGGATATCGGCGCACCGCTGCCGTCGTGACCGCCACGATCGATCCCTGGGCGTCGCGCAGTTTCGGCAGCACGGCATGACTGATCGTGTAGAAGGCGACGGCTTCGTGGCGGAGCTGTTCGGCGTAGGTGTCCGCGCTCACCTTGCTGAGGTGAATCTGGGGGACATGGGGCCCCGCGGCATGCACGAACGTGTGGATGCCGTCACCGCCGACGGATTCGACGAATGCACCGACCGCGGTGGCATCGGTGAGGTCGACGGCGTTGCTCGTCGTGCCCTCGCCCAATTCGATCCGAAGCGTGTCGGCCTGCTCGTGGTTCGATCGGTAGGTCAAGGCGACCGTCGCGCCCCGTTGCGACAAGAGGCGACAGATCGCGGCTCCGATGCCGCCGGTGCCGCCGGTGACCACCGCGACGCCGGGCTTCGAGGCGAAATCGAGGGCGAAGGTCGGGTTGGGTTCGGCGGTGGTCATGGCGGTGCCGACGGTAGCAGGACCGGACTAGGGGGTCGCAGGTGATCGCGGTACCCTGGCCGTTCGTGCAGGGGACTCGTACCGCCGACGGGAAAGGGCGCCACCAGCAGGGGTGGGTTTGATTCATGGAGCTTCGTAACGAAGACGATGGGCTGATCGAGCTCGGTCAGTCGCCGCCTCTCCGGCAGTACCTGTCCGATCTCTGGGCACGCCGTGAATTTGCGTTCCACCTGCCGATGGCCGATCTCCGGACCCAGAATCTGGACAAGGCCCTGGGCCAGCTCTGGCACCTCCTGAACCCGGCGTTCATGATCGCGGTGTACTACCTGGTCTTCAAAGTCCTGTTGGATGTCACGCGTGGCGTCGAAAACTACATCGCGTTTCTCACGATCGGCATCTTGTTGTTCACCCTGATGATGCGGGTGGTCACCGACGGCCTGAACTGCATGCTCAAGGACAAGGGTCTGATTCTGTCGGTGCACTTCCCGCGGGCGCTGATGCCGGTCACCACCGTGGTCGGCCAGACCTTGGCCTTTCTGCCGAGCGCCGTCGTCATGTTGGTGGCCATCGTGATCACCGGTTCACCGCCCCGCTGGCAGTGGATTTTCTTCATACCGATCTTCGGCCTGATCACGGTCATGAACCTCGGCGTCGCGTTCATCACCGCCCGTGCCGGCCACGCAGTGCGCGACCTGTCGATGGTCGTGCAGAACGTGAGCCGACTGCTGTTCTATGCGTCAGGCGCGCTGTTCCCCGTGTCGCGCTTCGTCGATGACGACTTCTACCTCAGCCTCTTCAACATCAACCCGATCTACGATGTTCTCGAGATGTCCCGGTGGGCGTTGATCGGCACCGAGCTCTCGGTTTGGACGGTCGTCTGGGCCGTGGGATGGACGGTCTTTCTCGTACCGGTCGGCCTTCGGTTCTTCATGGCAGCCGAGCACAACTATGGCCGGCAGTAGGAACCGCCATGACCGACGAACGTACGACCGCCATGTTTGACGACCGCCCGACCCGCACGCCAACGGTGATCGTCGAGAACGTCCACATCAAGTTCTCGTCCTATACCGACCCGACCCGCTCGCCGCGTCAGCTGATGGCCGCGGCCAGCAAGCGCAAGCGGACAGAGGTCGTCGTGCACGCGGTGAATGATGTTTCGTTCACCGTGTACCGCGGCGAGACCTTCGGCATCCTCGGCCGCAACGGTGCCGGCAAGTCGACCCTGCTCAACTCGCTCACCGGCCTGCTGCCCATCGACTCGGGCCGCATTCGGGTTTCGGCGCGGCCGACGCTGCTCGGCATCAATGCCGCGTTGCGCCCTGGCTTTTCCGGTCGGCGCAACATCATCATCGGCGGTTTGGCCCTCGGTATACCGTTGCGCACCATGCAGGAACGCCTCGATGAGCTCATCGAGTTCATCGACATCGGCGAAGCCATCGATCGGCCGATGCGCACGTATTCGGCCGGTCAACGAGGCCGGCTCAATTTCGCGGTCGCGACGATGCAGACCCCCGAGATCCTGTTGATGGATGAGGCGTTGTCGGCCGGCGATCTCGCCTTCCGCGAGCGGAGTTCACGCCGCTTCGATGAGATCACCGCCGAAGCGGGCACGATCATCATGGTTTCGCACAACCACGAGATGGTGGAGGAGAACTGCGATCGCGTGATGTGGCTCGACGAAGGCGTGGTG